>NZ_JAJCXD010000068.1:0-50870 GCF_021056305.1 Actinokineospora sp. PR83 | reverse complement strand
CACCCACGCCAGGTCCGCCGCCCGGCCCTGCCCGCGCACCACCCGCGCGGTGGCCCACGCCCCCACCAGCGGGTCGTCGAGGACCCGGTCCACCGCCGCCGGGGCCGCCGCGCGCACCGCGCCCAGGGTGCGGAACGCGGCGGTGGCGTCGGGGTCGCCGGTGACCGACAGCCGCAGCAGGCCCAGGGTGCGGGAGCGGCGGGCCGCGACCAGGGCGCGCACCGCGGCCTCACCGCCGCCCCCGGCGGCGAGGGCGTCGAGGGTCGCCTGCGACAGGGTGTGGCGGGGTGGCACGCGGGTCACCGCAGGTGTTCCAGGTCCGCGGTCAGGCGGGTGCCCGCGTGGGTGATCAGCCGGGTCAGGTCCGGGCAGTACACCGACGGGTTGTCCAACCCGGACCCGGTGCGGTGGCGGTGGGCGGGTTGCCCGCCGCCGCAGACCCGCAGCAGCGGGCACGCCGCGCACGTCGGGCACACCGGTGGGGCGGGGGCCAGGGCGGCGTCGAAGGGGTCGCGGTGCACGGTGAGGCCGGTCGCGGCGGCGGTGGGGACGGTGGCGGCGAGGATGTCGGAGCGGCCGATGCCGCCGTCGGTGTCGACGACCACCTGCGGGGACGGGTCGGTGCCCAGTCCCTCCACGGTGGACTCCCCGCCCAGGAGCAGGTCGAGCAGGGCGTCGAACAGGCGCACCGAGGTGGGGCCGGGGGCGGCGGTGTACCAGTGGTCGAAGATCGTGACCAGCCAGTCGCCGTAGGGGGTGCGGGTGGGGTCGGGGGACCGGCCCGGGGGCGGGGTGTCCCAGGTGCCGTGCGGCAGCAGGTAGTCGAGCACCGGTGGGGCGAAGGAGGTCAGGGCGGTGTGGGTGGCCAAAGGGGCGCGGGTGGGGTCGACCACGCACAGCAGCCCGCCGAAGATGTGCCGGTAGGGGCCGGTCAACGCCGCCAGGCGTTCGGTGACCGCGGCGTGGGTGCCGTGCCCGGAGCGGGTGCGGCGGTGGTGGTCGTGCCCGGCGGCGGTGCCGTCGAGGCTGACGCCCACCCTCACCCCGAACTCGGCGAACAGGTCCAGGAAGGCGGTGTCGAGCAGCAGTCCGTTGGTCTGCACCGCGAACCCCACCCGGGCGGGCACCCGGTCGCGGGCGCGGGTCAGCACCCGGCGCAGGGCCGCCACCCCCGCCAGCAGGGGTTCCCCGCCGTGCAGCACCACCTGCACCGCGTCGAGGCCGTGGGCGGCGGCGTGCTCGGCGACGCGGTCCACCGCGGCGTCGGCGGTGCCCGGGGCCATCGCCCGGGGTCGGTCGCGCCAGGACCCGTCGCCCATCTCGTAGACGTAGCAGTAGTCGCAGGCCAGGTTGCACCGACCGTGGACCTTCAGCACGAACTGGCGCACCGGCCGCGGCCCGGTCATCCCACCCTCCTCCCGGGGGCCACCCGTCCGGGTGGCATGAGCGATCATCATTCCCGGCCTGCGAGGTGACCGGCGGGTTCTCGTCACCGCAGTACCCGATCGGCTCATCCCCGTGTCGGGGGGCCGTGCGCGATACCATGGGTGGCAGGCACACCACGGGGTGTGACGATCCGGGGGAGGGGGTGTGCCGTGGACGCTCGACGCGCCGACACCACCGCAGACCGCGACACCGACACCACCGAGGCCGCGGGCGGGGCGGGCACCGGCGGTGTCACCGGGGGAGGGGACGGCCAGGGAGGCGAGGATGCCACCACGACCACTGTGGACCGGGACGCCGCGGCGGGGCTGCCCGACCTCACCGGGCTCGACTTCGCCGACCTGGAGGCCGTGCCCGAGTCGGTGCTGCGCGCCGCGCTGCGCCGGGTCCTGGCCGACGACGGTGGGCCGAGCAGGTTCGCCGCGTTCCAGAACTCCCTCTAGGGTGTTGCGACGATCGGGTGATCTTGGTCGCCGGGGGGCATCGGGAACCCCCGGGCGGGAGTCTCCTCAAGACGGGACACGTCGGCGCGGGTGGGGTGTGGGAATCGGATGAGCGGACGTCGGGAGGCGGTCGGGCAGGCCGCGGTCACCGTGTTCGCCGCGGCCGCGGTCCGGCCGGGGCGCGCCGACGCGGTGGCCAACCTCGCCGTGCTGCTGGCCGCCGCCGGGCGCCGGGTCCTGGTCCTGGACTGGTCCACCGAGAGCCCCCCGGTGCGGGAGTTCCTCGACCCGTTCCACACCGACACCACCGAGGTGCCCGCTCCGCTGTGGGCGGGGCTGCTGGCCATGGTGCCCGCCCACGCCCGCCCGGCCGGGGCCGGGCCGCTGGAGCGGTTCACCGTGCCCGGGCTGCCCGGGCCGGTGGACCTGATCTGCACCGGCACCCCCGGTGGGCTGCCCGACTTCGTCACCGCCACCGCCGGGCCCGCCGCCTCCGGGGACCTGCGCGGGCTGCTGACCGAGTCCGACTACGACGACGTGCTGGTGCTGCTGCCCGCCGGGCGCGACCCCGACCGGCTCGCCGCCGCCGCGGCCCTGGGCGACCTGGCCGTGGTGGTCTTCGCCGGGGGGCCGCGGGCGGTGGCCGCGGCGGTGGAGGTGGCCACCGGGCTGCGGCGGGCGGCGACCGTGCGCGTCGACGTGGTCGCCCTCGCCGCCCCGTTCCCCGCCGGGGACGACCCCGAGCAGGCCGCGCAGGCGCGCACCGACATCCACCGGGCCTTCGCCCCCATCACCGCAGAGCAGGCCGACGCCCCACCGGTCGACGGGCACCTGGAGCTGCCCGCCTGGCGCCACGACGACCCGTTCGCGCTGCTGGCGGTCCTGGTGGAGTCCCCCGACACCGCCCCCGCGGTCCTGGCCGGGCACGCCGCGCTCGCCGAGGTCGTCACCGGGCACGGGCTGCCCACCGCCGACGGGATCCCCGCCGCCACCCGCGCCACCTACCGGCGGGCCTTCGGGTTGCCCACCGACGGTGAACCCGACCGGGTCCTCGTCGCCGCCGCCCCCGCCCACCGGCCCTGGTCGGACTGGGTGCGCGACCAGCTCGCCCGCGCCGGGGCCCGCACCCGCGACCTCGCCGACCCCGGCGACTGGCTCGACGAGGACGCGGAGGTGGCGCCGTCGGTGCTTCTCATCACCGCCGACGACACCGACCCACCCGGCCTCGACGGCATCGCCGGGCGGGGGCTGCGCACCCACCGGTTCACCCCCGCCCCGGCTCCCGAGGGGCCCGTGGGCCCCGCCGGGCGGCGCACCGCCACCGAGCACGCCGACCGGGCCCGCTCGGCCATGCTGCGCGCCCTGGGCCTGGTCGAGCGGCGCACCGACTTCGCCGGGCCCGCGCCCCGGCTGCCCGGGCTGGCGCCGGCCCGCTTCGGCGCCCCCGGCCTCAACCCGCGGCTGACCCCCCGCGACACCGACATCAACGCCCTGCGCGACCGGTTCACCCGGGCCGGGGAGCGGCGCACCATCGTCACCGTCACCGGGGCCGCCGGGGCGGGCAAGAGCCAACTGGCCCTCGCCTACGCCCACCGCTTCGCCTACGACTACGACCTGGTGTGGTGGGTGCCCACCCACGACCGGCAGCGGGCGTTCGTCGCCCTCGCCGGGCTCGCCGCCGGGATGGGGCGCGCGGGCGGGTACCAGGCCAGGGCGGCGCTGCGGGCGCTGGCCACCGACCCCGCCTGCAGGCGGTTCCTGCTGGTGTTCGACGACGTGCCCGCCGACGACGACCTGGAGGACCTGCTGCCCGAGGGCGGCACCGGGCACATCCTCATCACCACCCGCTCCGCCCTCGACAGCACTGTCGAACTCACCGGCATGGTCGCGGCGGACGCGGTGGCCCTGCTCACCGGTGCCGTGCCCGGGTTGACCGCCGAGCACGCCGCCGCGGTGGCCGACGCCCTCGACCACCGCCCCTACGCCCTGGAACTGGCCGGGTGCTGGCTGCGGGAGACCGTGGAGTCGCTGTGCTCGGCCGGGGCCGCCGTCGCCGCGGCGGCCGACCACGCCGCGGCCGACCTCGTCGCCGAACTGACCCGCCCCGCCGACACCCACACCCCGCACCGGGCCCACGACCCCGCCGGGTGCCGGATGACCGAGCACACCCTGGCCACCCTCGCCGAGACCACCCTGGGGCGGGTGACGCTGCTGCTGGTGCGCATGGGGGCGTTCCTGTCCGCCCAGGGTGTGGCGCTGGGGTTGATGCGGTCGCGGCCGCTGGTGGCCGCGGTGGCCGACCTCGCCGACGACGACGCCCTGCGCCTGGACGCCACCCGCGTCGACCGGGCGCTGTGGCTGGGGGAGCGCTACGGGTTGCTGGAGGTCGACTGGGGCAACCGGGCCAGGGTGCACCTGGGCAACACCCTGCAGGGCATCGTCGCCGACCTCATGGGCCACGACGAGCGCGAGGCCACCCGGGCCACCCTGCTGCGGTGCCTGGCCCGCTACGCCCCCGCCGAGACCGCCGACGAGGCCGGGTCCGCCGACCGCTTCGCCGAACTGCAGCGCCACGTGCTGCCGTCGGGGGCGTTGGGCAGCGACGACCCGCAGGTGCGGCGGTGGCTGGTCAACCAGGTCCGCTACCTGTACCTGCACCGCGGCGAGTACGGCATCCTCGACGCCGCCCTCGACATCGGCGCCGGGGTCCTCGACGACTGGGCCGCCCGCTTCGGCGTCGACGACCCGCTGCGGCTGCGGCTGGCCGGGCAGTTGGCCAACCTCGCCCGCGACCTCGGCTACCGCCGCCGCGCCCTCGACCTCGACCGCGACACCCTCGCCCGGCAGCGGGCCCGGCCCGACTCCGCCGGGGACCTGTCCGCCCTGGCCACCGCCCGCGGCCTCGGCGGGGACCTGCGCGGCCTGGGGCGCTTCGCCGACGCCCTCGTCGAGGACCAGGTCACCTGGGAGGGCTACGTCCGCGAACTCGGCGAGGACCACCCCCAGACGCGGCGGGCGGCGAACAACCTCGCGGTGTCGCGGCACCTGTCCGGTGACACCGAGGGCGCCCTGCGCGTGGAGGAGGACAACCACCGCCGCAGGCTTCGCCTGTTCGGCGAGGACGACCCCGACACGTGGTGGTCGGCGACCAACATCGGCGTCTACCGGCGCGAGCTGCGCCACCCGCGGGCGGTGGAGGGGTTGCAGATCGCCTGGCAGAAGCTGCGCGACCTGCTCGGCGCCGACGCCCGCGCCACCGTGTGCGCGGAGTGGCAGTTCAGCGCCGCCCTGCGCGGCACCGACGCCGGGCGGGCCCGCAACCACGCCCGCAACGCCCGCACCGTGCTGCGCGCCCTGCTCGGCGACACCCACCCCGACACCCTGGCCGCCACGCTGAGCTTCGCCCACGCCCAGCGCCGCTTCGGCCAGGACCACGCGATGGCCCTGGAACTGGCCCTCGACGCGCACGCCGGGTTCACCGCCGAGGTCGACCTGCCGCCCGGGCACCCGTTCCTGGCGCTGTGCGAACTGGGCCTGGGGCAGGCCGAGGCGCACGCCGGGTCCCACGAGCGCGCCGAGGAACGCCACCGCAACGCCCTGGCCCTGCTCACCGACCGGCTCGAACGGGTGCACCCGTGGACCCTGGCCGCCGCGGTCGACCTGGGGGCGCTGCTGGCCGAGACCGGGCGCCTCGACGAGGCCGTGGGCATCACCACCGCCGCCCGCGACGACGCCGTGGACTACCTGGGGCCCGGGCACCCGTGCGCGGCCGACGCGGGCGCCAACCTCGACCTCGCCGCCCGAGGGGTCACCACCGGCTGGAGGCTGATCGATGTCGACGTCCCCCAGACCTGACGCGCACGAGACCGTGCCCGCCCACCTGCCCGCCGACGTCGCCGCCCTCGTCGGGCACTACCGCGACATCCTGGCCGCCACCACCGCCCTGGACTGGCTGGGGCACTTCCGGGCGGGCACCCTCGCCTACGGCATCGACCGGCTCGGTGAACCCGAACCCGCCCCCGACCACCTGCCCGGCACCACCCGCCGCGACGCCGTCGAACGCCTCGGCCGCCAGGTCACCTCCACCGTGCGCGCCCTCGACCGCGCCCTGCAGCAGGCGGGCACCGGCAGGTTGATCCGCACCGTGCTCAGCACCGACCACAACGCCCTGTTCTGCGACACCGTGCGCCCCGGCGACGACGTCATCGGCGTCATGCCCGTCACCGACGGGCCCGACGCCGTCGACGCCGGGGACCGCGCCGTGGCCGCCCTGGCCACCCGGCTGCGCGCCCTCGACGGGCTGCCCGCCCCCAACTACGGCTCCTTCGACACCACCGCGGTCACCGACCGCGCCGAGAGCCCCACCCGGCCCCTGCCCCGCCCGGGCACCGACACCGCCGCGATCACCGACCGGTTGCGCGCCGACATCGGCCCCGACACCCTGCACCTGCTCACCTACTGGTCCGACGGGCAACCGGCGGTCACCGTCGACTGCCTCGACACCGTCACCGACCCCGCCCGCGGCGCCCGCCTGCGCGCCCTCTACGCCACCCTCGGCGCCGACCTGGGGCCGCGGGCCAACGAACTCAACCGGGCCGCCGGGGGCGCCCTGCACGGGCGGCTGCTGCGGCTGGTCCTCGACGTGGAGAGCGGCGCGATCTACTACCGGCGCCTGCCCGCCCGCCGCTACCTCGTCGGGGTCACCCTGCGCCAAGCCCACGTGGCCGCCGCCGACGACCGCATCTCCGCCCTCGCCCAGGACCTCACCCACCCCGACGGTTGAACCCGGCCGGACGCCGTCCCCCACACCCGGGCAGAAGTTGAAGGTGAGAGCACTTCGGCATAAGATCGACCCGGAGTGTGCGGGACTCGGCCGTTGCGGTGAACGGGGACACCATGGTCAGAGCACCAGAAGAGTACGCGTCGTGACGGCCTGGTCACGGTCGGTCGCCGTGGTGGGGGCGGTGTCGGCCGGGTGGGGGCTGGCCGCGGTCACCGGCTTCCACGACGCCGCCGCCTCCGACGCCTACGGGTTCCTCGTCACCGCCCTGCTCGGCTTCGGCCTCTACACCAGCACCCGCGGCATCGACATCGACGAGTTCCGCACCCACCTGCGCACCGTCCTGATCGCGGTCACCCTCGGCGTCGCGGCCAAGGTCGCCCTGATCTTCGCGGTGCTGTACGCCGTCGGCCACGACGTGAAAGCGCTGCTGCTGGCGGTGGCCGTCGCCCAGATCGACCCGCTGTCGGTCGCGGCGATGCGCGCCAAGTCCCGCATGAGCGAGCAGGGCAAAGCACTGCTGGCCGCCTGGGCGTCCTTCGACGACCCGGTCACCGTGCTGCTCACCGCCTACCTCGGCGCCGCCCTGCTCGGCCCCGACTTCGGCGCGGGCACCGGCGGCGCGGGCGGGTTCGCCCTCAGCGTCGCGGGCAACCTCGCCCTCGCCGCCGCGGTGTGCTGGGTGTGGCGGCGGGTCGGGGACCGCCCGCGCGGGGCGGTGGGCAACGCCGTCGTCGCCGCGGCGGTGCTCGCGGTGGCGTTCCTGGCCGTGCGGTACTCGCTGATGCTCGCCCTGGCCCTCATCGGCCTCGTCGTGCGCCCCGACGTCGGCGACACCCTCGACCGCCTCGCCGGGGCCGCCCTGTACCTCGGGCTCGGCGCCATCGGCGCGGTCCTTCTCACCGGTATCCCCGTCGGCACCGGTGTCGTCCTCGGCCTCGCCGCGTTCGCCGCCCAGTTCGTCGTCGCCTACGCCGTCACCGCCCACCGCCACTGGCGCCGCGACCGGCTCCGCCTCGCCCTCGGCCAGCAGAACGGGCTCACCGCCGTCATCCTCGCCCTGCTCCTCGAACCCGCCTACCCCGGTGCCGCCGCCACCGTCGCCGTGGCCGTCGTCGTGGTCAACCTCCTGCACCTGGGCACCAACGCCGCCCACGACCACCTCACCCGCCCACACCCCCGACCCGACGTCGAAGCAGGCGTCGAAACCGCCCGGGACCGGCGCATCCAGACCACCCCGGCACTGGAAGGCTGACCCGTACTCGCAGCGGCGGAGTGTGTGGGCAGCTCAGCCGGTGAGACCGCCCAACCACTCCTGCGCCCCGGCCACCACCTCGGCGGTCAACCCGGTGTGCGGGTCGACCGGCACCAACAGGGTCGGGACGTCCCCGCGCCGGGCCAGGAACTCCGCCCGCGGACCCGGGTAGAGGTCGAAGTCGTCGTCGAACCACACCAGCGGCCTGCCGTGCGCGTACCGCGACACCCCCGGGAACTTCCACCCCGGCCCCTCGCCGAAGACCACCGCGGGCAACCGCGGCAACCCCAACGCCGGACCGACCATCGTGTTCGCCTTGTGCTCCCACGTCGTCGCCCACACCAGCTCCGCACCGGTGCGCTGCGCCAACCCCAGCAGCGCCGCACCGTGCGCGGGGTCCAACCACAACCGCAACGGCCGCCTGCGGCTCCACCCCGACAACCGGAACCGGTGCTCGACATACCCCGGCGGACGGGTGTCCTCGGTCGCCGCGAACGGGTTCAACGGCCCATCGACATCCACGAACACCACCGGCCGCACCCGCGAACTCCACCACGACCACCACCGGCGCGGCAACCGCGGAGTGGATCAGGTCTCGCTCGTTCAGCGGAGTGGTGAAGCCGCCCGGTGGGCATAGGGTTCGGTGACGCGCCCATGACTGGGGATTGGGCGCCAATCGAAACTGGGGTTTCGCATGACAAGCACGACGGGCCTGTTCGGCCTGCGCGCAAAAGCACTCGCGGTGGCCGCCGGGGTCATCACCTCGGTGGTGTTGACGCCCAGCGTGGCGCACGCCTACACCGGGCAGGTGATCGGCTGGACCTCCCCGGCCGACCCGGTGAAGAACGTCCCCTCCTCCCTGTCCTCCGGGGCGACCGCCATCGCGGTGGGTACGGCACACGCCTTGGCGGTGAAGAGCGGCGGAGCGATCGCCTGGGGTGACAACGCCTCCGGGCAGACCACCGTTCCGACGGCGGCCACCTCGGGGGTGGCGGCGGTGGCTGCGGGCAACAGCCACAGCCTGGCGCTCAAGAGCGGCGGGGTGATCGCCTGGGGCAGCAACGCCTCCGGGGAGAGCACCGTACCGGCGGCGGCCACCTCCGGGGTGGTCGCCATCGGCGCCGGGCTCGACTTCAGCGTCGCGCTCAAGTCGACCGGGACCGTGGTGGCGTGGGGCAACGCCCCCTTCGGGCTCAACGGCGTCACCGGGGTCAAGGCCATCTCGGCCAACCTGCTCGAGACGGTGGTGGTGCGCACCGACAATTCGCTGGCGCAGTACACCCGGACCTCCCACACCCCCGCGCCGCCCAACACCGCGGGGCTGCCGGTGAAGCAGGTGGCGGCCGGGGTGTCGGTGCACATCGCGGTCACCGACGACGGGTACACCTTCGCCTGGCATGAGGACGGGACGGTCTTCACCCTGCCGCCGACGATGCAGAACGGCATCAAGTCGGTGGCCGCGTCGTGGACGTACCTGCTGGCCGTGGGCAACGACGGGGCGGTGCGGGTGCTGCGGCTCTCCGACCAGACCCTGGTGACCCCGCCGAGTTCCCTCACCAGCGGTGTGGACAAGGCGCTGCTCGGGCTCAGCAGCACCAACGACCTGTGGGTCGTGGCGACCAAGTGATCCCGGGGCGGCCCCGCTGCGGCGGGGCCGCCCATCAGCGGCCCGCCGCCGTGCGCAGGACCTGGCGGCGGACGCGGAAGCTGAGGTTGCTCAGCGACTCCTCCACCCGCGCCAGCGCGTCCTCCGGGCGGCCCGGGACCACCGTCAGCGGGGTCAGGCGGAACGTCGGCAGGTACTCGGCCATCGCGTCGTAGACGTTGCACACCCCTTCCAGGGCCGCGCGGGCGTCGGCGTCGGTGGTGCCCGGGTAGCGGTGGAACCAGGCCGCGACCGCGCTGCGGAAGCGGATGACCACGTCGACCAGCAGGCGGCCGGTGCCCGCGGCGGCGACGACGTCGGGGCGTTCGACGATGCGCAGGGCCGGGTCGGCGGCCTCGTAGGTGCCGGTGTCGAACGCGAGGGCCACCTCGGGGTCGATCGTGGTCAGCGCGGTGAGGGCCTCGACCGCGGCGGTGAACAGGCCCGCCACCGGCTCGGGCAGGTCGTCGTCCTGCGGGGTCGGGGTCGGGGCCGGGGGGTCGGCGGGGCGGGTGACCACCGACTCGACCCGGTCGGCGTTGTGCTGGATCTGCTCGAGCAGGTCGCGGTGCATGGTGGCCATGCGGCGCAGGATCTGCTCGGTGTGGGTCAGGACCTGCCCGACCGGGTCGGCGGCGTCGAGTTCGGGGAGGCGGGCCATCGCCGCCTCCAGGGCGTGCAGCAGGTCGTCGACGAAGGTGGCCTGCCGGTAGAGGACCGGTTCGTGGCCCAGGTGCTCGCGGACGCGGGCCACGGCGATGTCGGTGGGGGTGCCGGTGACGACCGGGAGGATCACCGCGTGCGGTTCGACCCCGCGCAGGGCCACCACCCTGGCCAGCACCGCGTCCACGTCGGCCTCGGTGAGCAGGGCCGAGGTCAGCAGCACCGCGCAGCCCGAGGCCCGCTGCGGGAACCGCACCCAGTAGTCGGCGCGGGTGTCGGGGCGGGGGCCCAGGACCCGGTCGCGGTAGTGGTCCCAGTTGGCGACGGTGAGGACCCTGCCGATCTGCTCGCCGATGTCGTCGGCGTTGGGCTGGCCGAACAGGTCGGTGCTGGCCCGGCTGAGCAGGGCGTCGTCGATGGGGGTGTCCACCCCGGTCTCGCGGCGGCGGTCGTCGGCGAGGCGGAACGCCCGGTGGCACAGGCGGATCACCTCACGCGGGTTGCCGCGGGTGATCATGCGGATCGTGCGGATCACCGGTGGGGTGAACGGGGACAGGGTCCGCGCACCCAGGGTGGCTTCCTGGGTGCGCATGACGAAGTCGGTGATCTCCTGCTCGGTCAGCCCCGCCAGGCGCACCGGGTGCGGGATGCGCGCGCGCACCGGCCCCGACAGGGCGGGCCACACCTCCGGCAGGCCGCCGAGCACCAGGCACGCCCCGGCCTTCGTCGCCACCTGCAACAGCTCCTGGAACTCCGACATCTCCGCGTGCCCGGGGGCGTGTTGGGCGGAGAAGATCTTGTCCAGCTCGTCGACGACGAGCACGAAGCGCTGCTCGCGGCCACCCAGGAGCAGCGCGAAGACCCGCAGCGCCTCCAGCGCCACCAGGTCGTCGTCGATGACCTTGGTGACGCCGCGGTCGACGAGGATCTGCTCCGGGCGCCCGCCCAGCAGCCAGTTCCACACCGCGTCCTGGAACCCGGTGCGCAGCAGCAGCGTCAGCGCCGCGGCGAAGTCGCGGTTGGCCGTGACCCCGGCCAGGGTCTCGCGGACCTGCCGCAGCAACCTCGACTCCAGCAGGCCCAGCTCCCGGGCGATCTCGTGCCAGCGCACGTCCTCCCGCTCGGTCTCCGCCGCGGCCAGGCCGCTCATCGCCCGCACGTCGTCCTTGGTCAGCCCCGACGGTTCCAGCGCCTCGGCGACCCGGTCGGCGTAATAGTCGTTGACCAGGGCCACCAGGCCCGACACGCCCAGGGAGGTCATGAACCGCTTGTAGAGGGACAGGAAGTCCGCCGCGGCGGCGTCGAGGTACATCGCCCCGCGCGGGTTGCCCAGCCGCCGCCGCGCCCGCGACACCATGCGCACCGACAGGTGGGTCTTGCCGATGCCGTAATCACCCAGCAGGGCGATGACCGTGCCACCGGTGCCGCCGGGGCGGTCGTCGCGGCCGTCGAGGTAGTCGTCGAGGAACGCGAACGCGGTGCGCATCGCGTCGGTGAGCACGGTGATCTCCGCGGAGTCCGGGTCGCCGTCGACCAGTGACACGTTGGCCACCGCCATGTCCGCGAACGGGTTGCGCCGCCGCGCGGGCCGCTGCTCGTCGCTCACCTCGACCCCCTCCGGGGGCCGCGGGGGCCCAGCTGACCGGCCAGCCACCTGCGGAAGTCCTCGGCTGTCACCGCGTAGCCGGGGGAGTAGTCCGCGCCCTGGTCCCGCAGCATCTTGAAGGTGCCGTGCGTGGCGCGCTGCAGGGTCTTGACCGACGGGGACATCGTCGCCAGCGCCCGCAACCCCTCCGGGGAGACCCGCGGGTACACCCCCGCCCCGGTGTGCCTGGTGAGCCGGTCGTCGACGAACCGCTCGACGTCCTGCGCGGACAGCGTCTGCATCTGCACCACCACCGGGGGCCGGAAATCTTCCAACTCTTCCTCGATCTCCATCAAGCTATCCCCCAACAGGGACGACTCGGCCAGGAACACGACCCTCGGACTGCTGAACATCTTCGCGTACCGGACGACTTCGAGCACCAGATCACCGGGCGTCGGCAGCAGCACCACGGCCGCGGCGGCCGGTTCCAGCGCCGTCTCCAGCTCGGGGAAGATCAGCCGGGGGTCGTCGTTGTGCTGCCACAGCGCCGCCGCGCCCGGCCGCAGCAGCCCGGCGTTGCGCTGCAGGGCGGGCAGCAGCCGCTTGCACACCAGGTTCACCCGCTGGTCCACCGACCGCTCCTGCTCCTCCACCGCCGCGGTCAGGTCGATGACGTGCGCGCGCAACCCGGTACCCACCAGGCCCGCGCGGACGCGGTCGGCGAGCCGGTTGACCATGGCGCTCTTGCCGCACCCGGACTCCCCGGCCACCAGCACGTACCCGCCCCTGGCCAGTTCGGTGAAGTCGTCGAACGCCGACTCCGCCCAGCTCAGCGCCGCCGCGAAGCCGCACACGTCGACGTAGAAGCCCTCGTGCTCGGGGTGTTCGAAGGGGCGCAGGGGGCGCAGCGGGCCCCGGTCGAAGTGCGGGACCACGAACGGGTTGACCGGCTTCCCGCCCGCGCCGCCGGTGCTCACCCGGTGTTCTTCCGGCGCAGGGACCGGTGCCACCGCCCGGGCGTGGCCAGCGCGGCGGCCACCAGGTCCAGCGTCGAGTGCAGTTCCTCGACCGCCTCCTCTTCCCGTTTGCCCGGGCCCTCGGACAGGCTGCCGAGAGCTTCGGGGGACAGCGGGCCGGAGACGATGGTCTTCTTGGCGGCCTCCGCCGAGGGCCACGACGGGTGTTCGGCGACCACGCGCCGCAGCCGCGTCAGCAGGGCGGTGTGGGCCTTGTCGAAGCGGGCGCTGTCGCGGTTGGACACGTACATGGAGGCGTACTCCAGCGCGGCGGCGTGGAACTCCGTGGCCGCCGCCACCAGGGCGTCGCGGTCGGCGCGGCCCGCGGTGACCCTGGCCTGCCAGGCGGTGGCGACGTAGGCGGCCAGCGCGCCGAGCAGGCCGGTCAGGAACGGCAGGGCCTTGTCGAGTGCGTCCTGCGGGGGTTGCTTCTGCGCCTCGTAGAGGGCCTGGCAGGCCTTCTCGAACGCCTCCGCGTCGCCCCGGCGCCACGCGGGCAGGTCGGCGACCTTCGCCTTGTCCGCGCCCAGGGCGATCGCGGCGTCGCGCAGCGGTTGGGCCTGGGCGGGGGACAGGCAGTAGACCAGTTCGTGGTCCTCGGGCTCGGCGTGCGCGGCGGGAGCCCAGGCCAGGGCGGTCCACACCGCCACCAGGGCCACCGCCGCGCCCCGCCACCCGACCCCGCGGTCCACGCGCACCCCCCGGTCGCCACCCGTGCCCGAGCACCCGGCGGGTGCCCGCCGGATGAAGGTCAACTGTAGCGAAACCCATGCCGCCCGCCCCCGCTCTCCTGCTACATCCCCGGATCGGGGTGGGGCGTTAGGGGGCCGTCCGGGTGACGCTGCGCCCCCACCGGGTCGGGCACCCGGGAAACGCGGTGGCGACGGCGGTCGGGCAGCCCCTACCGTCGCCGCACGTGACCTCGCAGCCGCACGTGACCCCGCACCCACCACTGCAACCGCACGCCAGTGGCCACCTCGACGTCGGCGACGGCAACCGCCTGTACTGGGAGAGCAGCGGCAACCCCGACGGCAAACCCGCCCTGTGGCTGCACGGCGGCCCCGGCGCGGGCGGCGGGCGGGGCAGCCGACGCCTGTTCGACCCCGACGCCTACCGCATCGTGCTGTTCGACCAGCGCGGCTGCGGGCAGAGCGAACCGCACGCCGCCGACCCCGCGGTCAGCCTGGAGCACAACACCACCGAACACCTCGTCGCCGATATCGAGCGCCTGCGCGAACACCTCGGCGTGGACCGGTGGCTGCTCTACGGCGGGTCCTGGGGCTGCACCCTGGCCCTGGCCTACGCCCAGCGCCACCCCGACCGGGTCTCCGAGATCGTGCTGGTCGCCATCTCCCTGAGCACCCCCGCCGAGATCGACTGGCTCTACCGGGGCGTGCGCGTGCTGGTGCCCGGCCCCTGGGAGGACTTCCGCCGCGGCTCGGGCCTCGACGGCGACCCCGCCGGGGTCGAGCTGGTCGCCGCCTACGACCGGCTCCTCAACTCACCCGACGCCGCCGTGCGCGACCAGGCCGCCGTCGACTGGTGCGCCTGGGAGGACGCGGTCATCGCCCACGAACCGCGCGCCGGGCACTTCTCGGCCACCTTCGGCGACACCCAGCGCGCCTTCACCCGCATCTGCGCCCACTACTACTCCCACCACGCCTGGCTCGACGACGGCGCCCTGCTGCGCGGCGTGGACCGCATCGCCCACATCCCCGCCGTGCTCATCCACGGCCGCCTGGACTTCGGCTGCCCGCTCAAGACCGCCTGGGACCTCGCCGCCGCCTGGCCCGCCGCCGACCTGGTGGTCATCGACGACTCCGGGCACACCGGCAGCCCCGCCCTGGCCGCCGCCATCCACGCCGCCACCGCCCGCTTCGCCCCCGCCGGACGGGGCTGAGGGCCGTGCCGAGACTGATCGAGGACGTCCTGCCCGCCGGTGCCCTCGCCGGGCGCGACCAGCCACGCATCCCCGGCGACGGGGTGCTGCTGCGGCCGTGGCGGGCGGGTGACCGCGCCGCCGTCGTCGCCGGGTACGCCGACCCCGCCATCCAGCGGTGGCACGCGCGCAGCATGGACGACACCGAGGCCCGGGAATGGATCACCGGGTGGGGTGCGCGGTGGCGGGCGGAGACCGGGGCCGGGTGGGCCGTGGGCTCCGCCGGGGCCGAGGACACCGTGCTCGGGCAGATCAGCCTGCGCCGCATCCACCTCGACGAAGCCCGCGCGGAGGTCTCCTACTGGGTGCTGCCCGCCGCCCGCGGGCACGCGGTGGCACCGCGGGCGCTCACGGCCCTGGCCGGGTGGGGGTTTACCGGGCTCGGGCTGCACCGGATCGAGGTGGCGCACTCCACGGCGAACCCCGCCTCCTGCCGGGTGGCCGAACGGGCGGGGTTCGCGCTGGAGGGCACCAGGCGGGCCGAGGCGCTGCACGCCGACGGGTGGCACGACATGCACCTGCACGCCCGCCTCGACACCGACTGACCACCCGGCGCACACCCACGCGGCGCCGACCGGGCGCCGCTGCGGCCCCCGGATGGTCGACCACCCGAGGGGCCGCAGCGGCGCACGCCGATCACCGGCCCGTGCCGAGCCTCAGCAGTCGGACAGGAACCGGTCGAGGACCTCCACCCCGAACCGCAGGCCCTCCACCGGGACCCGCTCGTCGACACCGTGGGCCATCGCCCGGTAGTCGAAGTCCGCCGAGAGCAGCAGCGGGGCGAACCCGAAGCACTCGATGCCCAACTGGGAGAACGCCTTCGCGTCGGTGCCCCCGCCCATGCAGTACGGGACCACCACCGCCTCCGGGTCCTGCGAGCGCAGCGCCGCGGCCATGGCGTCGAACCACGGGGAATCCACCCGCGACTCCACCGGCGGCTGGTGGGCGACGTACTCGCGGGTGATGCCCGGGCCCAGCAGCCGGTCGATCTCGGCGAGCATGACCGCCTCGGTGCCGGGCAGGACCCGGGTGTCGACCTGCGCCTGGGCCACCCCGGGCACCACGTTGACCTTGTACCCGGCCTGCAGCACCGTGGGGCGGGTGCTGTTGCGCACCACGTTCTCCACCATCTTCGTGGCGTTGCCGAAACCGGCGATGGTGGCGTCGACGTCGTTCCAGTCGACCGGGACGTCCAGGGCGGTGCCGACCCGGTCGATGAACGCCCGCACGGTGGGGATGAGGTGGATGGGCCACTGGTGGGCGGCCAGCCGGGCGAGGGCGTGGACCAGCTTCTCCACCGCGTTGTCGTCGTTGCGGCGCGAGCCGTGCCCGGCGCGGCCGGTGGCGGTCAGCCGCAGGTGCGAGGTGCCCCGCTCGGCGGTGCCCACCGGGTACAGGTGCACCAACCGGCCGGTGGCCGAGCGGGCGGGCACGGTGTAGCCGCCGGACTCGCTGATGGCCGCCGCGCACCCCTCGAACAGCGACGCGTGCTCCTGCACCAGCCAGTGCGCACCCCACTGCCCGTCGTCCTCCTCGTCGGCGACGAAGGCGAAGACCACGTCGCGGCGCGGGCCCCGGCCCTCGGCCGCCCAGCGGGCCAGCACGGTCAGGACGTTGGCGACCATGTCCTTCATGTCCACCGAGCCCCGGCCCCACACGTACCCGTCGTGGATCTCCCCGGAGAACGGGTGCCTGCTCCACTCCGCCGGGTCGGCGGGCACCACGTCGAGGTGGGCCTGCACCAGCAGCGCGGGCAGCGAGGGGTCGGTCCCCGGCCAGCGGGCGATGACGTTGGAGCGGCCCGGTGCGCGCTCCAGCAGCACCGGTGACAGGCCCGCGTCGCTCAGCCGCCCGGCGACCAATTCCGCCGCCGGTCGCTCCGGGTTGCCCGCACCCCCGCCCAGGTTGGTCGTGTCGATCCGGACCAGCCTGGAGCAGAGTTCCTCGACAGCCTCACCCACGCCGTACCCCTTCTCAGCCGTACAACCCGTCGATGGCTCCCGCCGCGATGGCGGTCACCACCTTGAACGCCTTCATGGCCGCGGTCTGCGACTCCGCGGTGAACCTCACCGTGCGCGTACCCACCATCTCCACCGTCGGCACCACCGCGGCGGCATGTGCGAGATGTGTCGCATCGAAGTCGACCTCGACGGTGTGCGCGGACGCGTCGCCGTGCCCGCGCCCGGCGTGGGCCATCGCCGCGGTCGCCTCGGCGGTGATCAGGGCCGCGGTCACCGACGGCGGCGAGCACACTGCGGCGTAGCGCGACACGCACTCCTTGACCACCGCGTGCCGCGCCCTGGGCGCGTAGGCGCTCGCGTCGGCGCAGGTCAGGTCGTCGCCGGTGACCAGCAGCACCGGCACCCCGTGCTCGGCGGCGAGGGTGGCGTTGAGCCTGCCCTCGCTGGCCGCGACCCCGTCGAGGCGGACTTCGGTGATCGAGTTCTCCAGGTAGGTGTGGGCCAGTACCCCGTCGGCGCCCGCCCCGGTGTGGTAGCCGAGGAACACCACCCCGTCGACCCCGGAGTCGATGCCCTGCATCATCGACAGCGGCTTGTGGCGGCCGGTGAGCAGCCGGGCGCGGGGGTCGAGCTCCTCCAGCAGCACGTTGCGCTGGGAAGAGTGTGCCTCGTTGACCAGCACCTCGGTGGCGCCGCCGTCGAACAGCCCGGCCACGCAGGCGTTGACGTCGCCGGTCAGCAGTCGGCGGAACCGCTGCCACTGCTCGGTGCCCGGCACGACGTCGGCGGTGCAGGTGACGCCGGTGGCGCCTTCCATGTCCGCGGAGATGAGTATGCGCACCGGGCACAGGTTACTTCTGCGCGACACTCGTTGACTTCCGCGGTTCCCGAATGGTTACTTTCTTGCCAACTGTGACAGGAGTTGCGTCACACCGAGGGACAAGGGGTGGGTACGGTGCGGCAGAGAAGATGGGCGTTAGGGGCATCCACGCTGGTGGTGGCCGTGTCGGCGGGACTGGGGGCGGTACCGGCGGTGACCGCCACCGCCGCCGCGCAACAGGGGACGACGCTGCGGGTCGCGGTCACGCAGGAGGTGGACTCGCTCAACCCGTTCCTGTCGATCACCCGCACCGGGACCGACATCCTGCGGGCCGCGTTCGAGCAGTTGACCACCGCCTCGGCCGGGGACATGAGCCCCGAGCCGGGCCTGGCCGAGAAGTGGGAGCCCTCGCCGGACAAGCTCACCTGGACCTACACCGTGCGCCGGGGCGCGAAGTGGAGCGACGGGCAGCCGATCACCGCCGCGGACGTGGCGTTCACGTTCAACCTGATGCTGTCGAACGAGACCGCCCGCACCGCCAACAGCAACTACGTCGCCCAGTGGGAATCGGTCACCGCCCCCGACGACACGACCGTGGTGGTCAAGACGAAGGCCCCGCAGACCACCATGGCCGCCCTGGACATCCCGATCGTGCCCGAGCACGTGTGGTCCAAGGTCGACGTGGGCGCCGAGCCGACCTACCCGATGGTGGGGTCCGGGCCGTTTGTCATCACCGACTTCAAGGAGAGCCAGTACACCCGGCTCTCGGCGAACAAGCAGTACTGGCGCGGCGCCCCGAAGATCGACAACCTCGACTTCGTCCACTACAAGAACGCCGACGCCGCCGTGCAGGCGCTGCGCAACGGCGAGGTCGACCTGGTCAACGGCCTGACCCCCACCCAGTTCGACGCGCTCGCGAGTGATCCGAACATCGAGCGCAACAACGCCAAGGGCAAGCGGTTCAACGAGCTGGTCATGAACCCCGGTGCCGCCACCGCCACCGGGCAGCCCATCGGCGACGGGCACCCCGCCCTGAAGGACCCGCGGCTGCGCCGGGCGATCGCCCAGGCCATCGACTCCAAGACCATCGTGGACAAGGTCTCCGGCGGGTACGCCACCGTCGGCGGCGGCTACATCCCGCCGCTGTTCTCCACCTACCACTGGGAGCCCACCGGGGAGCAGGCGCGGACCTTCGACCCGGCCGCGGCCAACTCCGCCCTCGACGCCGCCGGGTACGCCCGCGGCGGCGACGGGGTGCGCGTCGACCCGGCCAGCGGGCGCCCGCTGAAGTTCCGGCTGATGCTGCACGCGGGCAAGGCCTTCGACGAGCAGTCCGCCCCGTTCATCCAGGGGTGGCTGCGCGACATCGGCATCGCCGTGGACGTGGTTTCGGTGGCCGACAACAAGCTCAACGAGGACACCACCGCCGGGCGGTTCGACCTGGCCTACAGCGGGTGGACCGGCAACCCCGACCCCGACGCCATCCTCGCCCTGCAGACTTGCGCGTCGCGGCCCAACGCCGACGGCAAGGGCGCCACCCCCGACTCGTTCTTCTGCGACCAGGAGTACGACCGCCTCTACGCCCAGCAGGGCAGCGAGTTCGACACCGCCAAGCGCGCCGAGATCGTCAAGCGGATGCAGCAGATCCTCTACGCCCAGGCGCCGATGACGATCCTGTCCTACGACAACGCCCTGGAGGCCTACCGCAAGGACAAGTTCGCCCCGTTCACCCTGTCCCCGGACCCGGGCGGGTTCATCATGAACCAGCAGTCCTACTGGGGGTACTACAGCGCCACCCCCGCCGCCGCGTCCGCCTCGGGTGGGTCCTCCTCGTCCTCGACGGTGGTGTGGGTGGTCATCGGCGCGGTCGTGGTGATCGCCGTCGTTGCGGCCCTGGTGCTGGCCCGCCGCCGCAGGGCCACCGCGGACGAGCGCGAATGACCGACGCGCTCACCACCGTCGAGCCCCCCGCCGCCGCCACCCCGCGTGGCGGCGGCGGGGGCACGCTGCGCTACGTGCTGACCAAGGTCGGCGCCGCGCTGATCAGCCTGGGGCTGATCGTGGTCCTCGGGTTCGTGCTGTTCCGGGTCCTGCTGCCCGGCGACCCGGTGCGCACCCTGACCCGCGGCGCCCCGGTCACCCCCGAGGGCGCCGCCGCCCTCGAACGCGAGTACGGGTTCGACCTGCCGCTGTGGGGGCAGTTCACCCGCTACCTGGGCAACCTCGCCCACGGCGACCTGGACAAGTCGCTGGCGTTCAAGGTGCCGGTGGCGCAGAAGATCGGCGAACGGCTCGGCCCGACGCTGCTGCTGGTCGGCGTGGGCACCCTCATCGCCGTGGCGCTGGGCCTGTGGCTGGGCACCCGCACCGCCTGGCGGCGCGGCAGCCGCTTCGACCGCACCGCCACCGGCATCGCCCTGGCCCTGTGGTCGGCCCCCACCTTCTGGCTGGGGCTGGTGCTGCTGACCGTCACCGGCGGGCTGTTCCCCTCCGGGGGCATCACCTACCCCGACACCCCACCGGACTTCCTCTCCCAGGCCCTCGACACCGCCCACCACATGGTGCTGCCCACGATCACCCTCGTCGCCGTCGTCTACGCCCAGTACCAACTGGTCATGCGGTCCTCGCTGGTGGAGGAGATGGACGCCGACCACCTGCTCACCGCCCGCGCCAAGGGCCTGCGCGACGACGAGGTGCGCCGCCGCCACGCCGTGCCCAACGCCCTGCTGCCCACGGTGACCCTGGTGTTCCTGCACCTGGGGCTGGTGGTGTCCGGGGCGATCACGGTGGAGACGGTGTTCTCCTGGCCCGGCCTGGGCCTGCTGACCTTCGAGGCGCTGCGCTTCCCCGACTACCCGCTGCTGCAGGGCACCTTCCTGGTGCTCGCCGCCGCCGTGGTCGTGATGAACCTCGTCGCCGACCTGCTCTACCGGGTCCTCGACCCCCGGGTGCGTGCCTCGTGACCGTCCCCGAACCCGTCGAGCGGACCCCCAGCCCGGCGTGGGCGCGGCGCCGCGCCGCCGCCCGCCGCGCCTGGGGCGAGTTCACCCGCCACCGCGCCGGGGTCTTCGGCCTGGCGGTGCTGCTGCTGGTCATCGCCCTGGCCGCGCTGGCACCGCTGATCACCGACGCCGACGGCATCGACGTCACCCGCGCCACCGGCGGCCGGTTGGAACCACCCAGCGGCCGGTACTGGCTCGGCACCGACGAGAGCGGCCGCTCGGTGCTGCTGCTGGTGCTGTGGGGGGCGCGGATCTCCCTGCTCGTCGGCCTGTCGGCCACCCTGCTCTCGATCGCCATCGGCACCGTCGTGGGCATCCTCACCGGGCACTTCGGCGGCTGGGGGTCGGCGCTGCTGATGCGGCTGACCGACTTCTTCCTCGTGCTGCCCTCACTGGTGCTGGCCATCGCCCTGTCCACGGTGATCGGACCGGGGGTGGGCACCATCGTGCTGGCCATCGGCGTCACCTCCTGGCCCTCGGCGGCCCGGCTGGTGCGCGCCCAGACCCTCGGCGTGGAGGCCCGCCCCTACATCGAGCGCTCCCGCGCCCTCGGCGGCGGGCACCTGCACATCATCGGCAAGCACGTGCTGCCCGGGGTGCTGCCGCTGGTGTTCGTCAACACCACCCTGGCCGTGGGCACCGCCATCGTCGCCGAGTCCACCCTGGCCTTCCTCGGCCTCGGCGACCCGGTGGCCATCTCCTGGGGCAGCATGCTGCGCTCGGCGTCGAACTCCGGGGCCGTCACCGCCGGGGCGTGGTGGTACCTGGTGCCGCCGGGACTGGCCATCGCCGTGGTCGTGCTCGCCTTCACCCTGTGCGGGCGCGCCATGGAATCCGTGCTCAACCCCAGGCTGCGGGAGCGCTGAATGACCCTGTTGCAACTGCGCGACCTGCACGTGCGCTACCCGGGCGAGCACGCCGTCGCCGGGGTCGACCTGACCCTGGCCGCGGGGGAGACCCTCGGCCTGGCCGGGGAGTCCGGCTGCGGCAAGTCCACCCTGGCCATGTCCGTGCTGCGGCTGCTGCCCCCCACCGCCGAGGTCGCCGGGGAGATCCTCTTCGACGGCGAGGACGTGACCACCATGAGCTGGGGGCGGCTGCGCGCGGTCCGCTGGGCCGGGGCGTCGGTGGTGTTCCAGGGCGCCATGCACGCCCTCAACCCCGTGCACCGCATCGGCGAGCAGATCGCCGAACCCATCCGCGTGCACTCGCCCAAGACCCCACCGGCCCGGGTCCGCGAGCGGGTCGCCGAACTGCTCGCCCAGGTGGAACTGCCCGCCGACCGGGCCGGGGCCTACCCGCACCAGCTCTCCGGCGGGCAGAAGCAGCGGGTGATGATCGCCATGGCCCTGGCCTGCGACCCCAAGCTGATCATCGCCGACGAACCCACCACCGCCCTCGACGTCGTCGTGCAGGCCCAGGTCCTCGACGTGCTCACCCGCCTGGTCACCGGCCACGGCATCGGGCTGCTGCTGATCTCCCACGACCTGGCCGTGCTCGGCGCCACCTGCGGGCGGCTGGCGGTCATGCGCCGCGGCCGCATCGTCGAGGAGGGCCCCGCCCACCGGGTCATCACCGCCCCCACCCACCCCTACACCCGCACCCTGGCCGCCGCGTTCCCCACCATCGGCGACCCGCGCTCCCGGTACAACCCGGCCACCGCCGGTGACGCCCCGGTCGCGGGCACCGAGGCGGTGGGGGAGGAACTGCTGGCCATCCGCGACCTGCGGGTCGCCTTCGGTGCCACCGCCGCCGTGGCCGGGGTGGACCTCAGCGTCCGCGCCGGGGAGATCGTCGCCCTGGTGGGTCAGTCCGGCTCCGGCAAGACCACCCTCGCCCGCACCGTCCTGGGGTTGCAGAAACCCGACTCCGGGCAGGTCCTCTTCGACGGCAAACCGATCCCCACCTCGGCCAAGGGGCTCAAGGCACACCGCAAACAGGTCCAACTGGTGCTGCAGGACCCCACCAGCGCCCTCAACCCCCGCCACACCGTGCACGAGGCGGTCGCCGAGGGGCTGCGCATCCACGGGGTGCGCGGCGACGAGGCCGACCTGGTGCGCGCGGCGCTGACCGACGCCGAACTGCGGCCCGCGGACAAGTACCTGGGGTCGCTGCCGCACGAACTGTCCGGCGGGCAGCGGCAACGGGTCGTCATCGCCGGGGCCCTGGCCCTGTCCCCGCGGCTGCTCGTCGCCGACGAACCCGTCGCCTCCCTCGACGCGTCCGTGCGCGGGGAGGTCCTGGCGCTGCTGCTGCGGCTGCGCGCCCGCCTCGGCCTGGCCACCCTGGTCATCACCCACGACCTCGGCCTCGCCTGGAACATCGCCGACCGGGTCGCGGTCATGCACCGGGGGGTGATCGTCGAACACGGCCCCGTCGAGGACGTGCTGCTGCGCCCCCGCCACGACTACACGAGGTCACTGCTGGCGGCCGTCCCCCGCCCGGACGCGGGCCGAACGGCCGAACCCCGGGCCGACCAGGGGGTCTGAGGCGCACCCGGGCAGGGACCGACCGCGCGCCGCTACCCGGTGTGAGCAGCGCCGCGCGGTCGGTGCCACCGGAACGGCCGTAGCGCGCAGGCCGGACAACGCCCCTGTGTAATCTCTTCCTCTGACAGTCACCCCCGCTGAACCATGCGCACACGTGGAAGAGTCCTTGGCCGCTGAGAACGCAGAGAAGCAGACAACCGCCCCCGACGGGAGTTCGGAGCCGTCACCGGAGCGGATTGGACCGCTGCCCAAGCGCACCATCGCGCTGGGCACCCTCGGCAGCGTCCTGATCCTGCTCAGCGCGTTGGGTGCCGCCGGGATCCTGGTCAGCGACCCGGTCCTCGGTCACGGACCGCTGTCGTGGATCCGCTACGGCCACGGGCAGATGCTCGCCACCGGCGTCATCTACCTCGGCTTCGGCCTCGTCGTCTGGGCCTGGGTCCGCCTCGGCCGCCACGTCCTCGCCGGGCGGGTCGCCCCGAAGTCGGTGCTGCTCGCCGCCGCGTGCTGGATGGCCCCCCTGGTCATCGCCCCGCCGGTGTTCACCCGCGACGTGTTCTCCTACATCGCCCAGGGCACCCTGCCGCTGTTCGGCCACGACCCGTACTCGGTCGGCCCGATCGTGCTCGACCTGCAGAGCGTCGTACAGAACGTGCACCCGTTCTGGCAGACCACCCCCGCCCCCTACGGGCCCATGTTCATCCTGCTGGCCAAGGGCGTGGCCTGGGTCGCGGGCACCAACATGATCGCCGGGGTCGTGCTCATGCGCGTCACCCTGATGATCGGCCTCGGCCTGCTGCTGTGGGCGCTGCCCGGCCTCGTGCGCCACCTCGGCGGCAACCTCTCCACCACCCTGTGGCTGGCGATCGCCGGACCGATGACCGTGGTGCACCTGGTCGGCGGACCGCACAACGACCTGCTCATGGTCGGCTTCCTCGCCGCGGGCACCCTGTGCGTGCTGGAGCGCAAGCACGTCGTGGGCATCCTCCTGGTCACCCTCGGCGTCGCGGTCAAGGCCACCGCGGCCATCGCCCTGCCGTTCCTGGTGTGGGTGTGGGCCGGGCACCTCAACTCCACCCCTGTGAAGAACTTCGTCCGCGCCGGGGCCGCCGCGGTGGGCGTGTTCGTCGCCACCTTCGCCGTCACCACCTTCGCCGCCGGGGTCAACCTGGGCTGGATCCAGGCCTTGCAGGCGCCCACGATGATCGTCAACTGGCTGTCGGTGCCCACCGCCGTCGGCGAGGTCGTGCACTCGGTGGTCGACCTGTTCGTCAACGCGAACAAGTCCTGGTTCGTCAACACCACCCGCGTCCTCGGTGCCCTGCTGTTCATCTGGATCGCCGCCCGCCAGTGGTGGCAGTCCCGCGCGGGCGGCTCGGACGCGGTGCGGCGCATGTCCTTCGTGCTCTTCGCCGTCGCCGTGCTCTCCCCCGCCACCCTGCCGTGGTACCTGACCTGGGGCTTCGTCATCGCCGCCGCCCTGCCCTGGCAGCGCCGCCAGCTTGCCATCCTGGTCAGCGCCGCGGTGTTCCTGGTGCTGACCTACTCCCCGGCCGGTGAGGACCTGCTCTACAACTGGGTGTTCATCGCCTGCGCGGTCGCGGTGTCGGTCCTGGCGGGGTTCTCCCTGCTGCGCGTGGACCCGCTGGGCCTGTTCACCGACCACCACGAGGACGACCTGCTCAGCGTGGACACCCCCACCGCCGCCAAGGTGTAACCCGCACCCCTGCCCGGCGACGTCAGCCCGCGGTGTTGTGCCCCATCGCACGGCGGGCGGTGTCGAAGCTGCGCAAGGCCGCTCCGACCGCGGCCGCGACGGTGAGCTCGAAGATCTCGTCCTCGTCGTACCCGACCGCGGTGAGCCCGTCGACGTCGGCGTCGGTGATCTTGTACGACGCCCGGCGGACCAGTGCGGTGTAGGACAGCAGCGGCTCGGGGAGGGTGTCACCGGTCGCGGCGGCCACCCGGAGTGCCGAGGTCGTCGTCGCGGGTGCCGCCAGCACCGAGTGGCGCAGGTTCCGCACGGCGTCGCCGTGGTCGGTCCTGGGGCCCTCGGCGAGGAGGAAGCCGGGGAAGCGGTAGCCGAACCGGTGCAGGGAGCGGGTGCCGCTGTGCAGTTGGCCGTCGCGGAGGACGAAGCCGAACGCGTTGGCCAAGCGGTTGACGATGTCCCACACGAGGTTCACGTGCAGCGCCTCCACGACCGCGTGCCCGGGCAGCGCGGCCACGGTGGTGGCGTCGACGTGATCGGGGTCCGGGGTGGCGGTGTCGAGGAACGCGCGCACAGCCCGCAGCTCGGGACGCACTGACGAGGGGGCGTCCGGGTCGATCTCGCCGTGCCCGGCGATGCGGGTCAGCTCGGCGTGGGTGACGACGCAGAACGGGCACCGGTGCAACCGCGCGGTGGACGTGGCCAGGTACTCGCGTTCCCCGGCGGTCCAGTACGAGGGCCCGCGCATCGCCCCGGCGGTGAGGTCCAGCAGCGGCCTGCTGAGGAACCCGGGCCGGTAGAGCAGCATCTTCACGATGTCGGGGCTGCCCACCCCGGACTTCCTCGCGGTCGCGGCGAGGAACAGCTTGGCGCGGCGGCGGTGCCCGTGGTCGAGGGCGGGCAGTCTCATCGTGGCTCCGGGGTGTCGAGGGTGCGCAGGCGCCCGGCCAGGTGGCGCCGGTCGGCGGGATCGGTGGTGAGGTCGTGGGCACGCCGGTAAGCCTCGGCCGCGTCCTCGGTGCGGCCGAGGCGGCCCAGGAGCTCGGCGCGGGTGGCGTGCAGCAGGTGGTAGCGGTCCAGGCCCTCGATCCGGTCCACGAGCGCCAGCCCGTCGGCGGCGGTGGTGGACATGGCGACGGCGACGGCGTGGTTCAGCGCCACGACCGGGGACGGGGCCACCGCGAGCAGCCACCCGTACAGCGCGGTGATGCCCGCCCAGTCGGTTCGGGCGGCCGTCGGCGCTTGGGCGTGCAGGACGGCGATGGCGGCCTGCACCTGGTAGGGCCCTGGTGCGCCGAGTCGCAGCGCGCGGTCGAGCAGACCGACGCCCTCGACGATCCCGGCGCGGTCCCAGCGCGAGCGGTCCTGGTCCTCGAGCAGCACGAGGTCGCCCGCCGGGGTGTGGCGGGCCGCGGCGCGCGCCTCGTGCACGAGCAGCAGGGCGAGGAGACCGAGCGCCTCCGGTTCGTCGGGCATGAGGGTGGCGACGAGCTCGGCGAGCCGGATCGCCTCCTGCCGCAGCTCGCGGTGCTCCGACCGGTGCCCGCCTGCGGTGTGGCCCTGGGTGAAGATCAGGTAGATCACCGCGAGCACCCCGGACAACCGCTCGGGCAGCAGGTGGTCCGCGGGAACCCGGAGACTGATCCCCGCATCGCGGATCTTGCGCTTGGCCCGCACCAGCCGCTGGGCCAGGGTGGCCTCGCCGACGAGGAAGACGCGGGCGATCTGCCCGGCGGTCAACCCGGCCACGGCGTGCAGCGCCAGGGCGACGCGTGCCTCGGTGGCCAGCGCGGGGTGGCAGCAGGTGAAGATGAGGCTGAGCCGCTCATCGCCGACGCCGAGTAGGTTGCCCCCGTCGAACTCCGCGGTCGCCGCCTCCGGTCGGCCTCCGAGCAGGGCGAGCTTCTCCTGACCGCGTCGGACCCGCCGGAGCCGGTCGATCGCGCTGTTGCGGGCCGCGGTCAGCAGCCACGCGACCGGGTCCCGCGGCACCGTGTTCTCCCAGCTGCGCAGGGCCAGCGCACAGGCGTCCTGCAGCGCGTCCTCGGCGACTTCGAAGTCGCCGAGGACGCGCACGAGTGCCGCGAGCATCCGGGCCCGGTGCTCGCGGTAGACCTCCAGCAGGGCGGGTGCGGCGGTCACGCGCCGCTCGTCGGTCGGTGGTCGAGACCCGGGACTCCGGCGATCGGGCGGACCTCGACGGTGCCCAGCGCGGCCATCGGGCACAGCGCGGCCAGCTCGAGGGCCTCGTCGAGGTCCCGGCAGTCGAGCACGTACACCCCGCCCAGGTGCTCGTGGGTCTCAGGGAACGGGCCGTCGGTGATCAGCGTCTTCCCGTCGCGGACGCTCACCGTGGTGGCGGTGTGCTCGCCTTGCAGGGGGTGGCCCGCGACGAACGCGCCGCGGCGGCGGCACTCGTCGGCGAACGCGTTCACCCTGGCCAGCGCCGCGGAGAAGTCGGGTTCCTCGGGTTCCGGGCGGTCGCAGTCGTAGATCAACAGCAGGTAGTGCACGTGTCCTCCGGCTCAGCGGGTCCGATCCGTCGAAGAGGATGACGAACGACTCGACCCGAATTCGACACCCGTCGTCGGGTTCCCCCGAATGGGCGTGCGCAGTGGTGCGCACCGGACGCTCTGGCCTCCTCACGGGATCGACAGGACGATCTTCCCGCGCACCCGCCTGCTCTCGCTCACCTCGTGCGCCCTCGCCGCCTCGGCCAGCGGGAACACCGCGTGCACCGGGATGCGCAACCGGCCCTCCTCGGCCAGGGCGACCGCGGCGGTGAGGCCGTGGGCGTGGACCGGGTCGGGGTTCGGGCCGCCGCTGGTGCTCAGGTGCACGCCGTGCTCGGCGGCGGTGAAGTCCGCGACGGTGATGACCCGGTCGGGGGTGCCCGCGATGGTGACCAGGTCGGGCAGGGAACCGGACCCGGCGGCGTCGAGGACGAAGTCGACACCGCCGGGGGCCAGGGCGGCGACGCGGTCGGGCAGGCCGGGGCCGTAGGTGGTGGGGATCGCGCCCAGGTCGGTGAGGAACCCCTGGTTGTGCGGGCCACCGGTGCCGATCACCGCCACACCCCGGGCGCGGGCGAGTTGGGTGGCCACGGAGCCCACGCCCCCGGCCGCGCCCTCGATGAGCAGGGTGGCGCCGGGGGTGACCCCGAGCAGGCCCAGGACCCGGGTGGCGGTCTCGACGTTCCCGGCCGCGCCCCCGGCCTGCGCCCAGTCCCAGGCGTCCGGCTTCGGCGCCCAGTGCTCCAGGACGGCGAACTCGGCGGTGGCGCCGCCGAGTTCGCGCCGCCGCACCAGCCCGAACACCGCGTCGCCCACCGCCACACCGGTGACGCCGGGGCCGATCTCGTCGACGATCCCGGCACCGTCGACGCCGGTGGTGTGCGGGAGTGCGAGGGGGATCATGTGCCGCAGCGTCCCCGAGCGCAGGTAGCGGTCGCCGGGGGTGAGTCCGGCGGTGCGCACGGCGATGCGGATCTCGCCGGGGCCGGGGTGGGGTTCGGGGACGTCGGTGTCGATGGTGAGGACGTCGGGGGTGCCGTAGTCGGCGAAGCGCAAGGCGAACACGGTCGGGCCTTCCTGGGGGTGGGTGTGCTGCTGCCCAGTCCAGCGGTGCAAGTGGAAGAGGTGTTCCACTTGTGCCTAAAGTGAGAGTCGTGGCCTCCCCGGACTCTCGCCTGCGCGCCGACGCCCGCGACAACCGCGACCGGATCGTGCGGGTGGCCCGCGACACCTTCGCCGAACGCGGGATCGATGTGCCCATGGCCGCCATCGCCCGCCGCGCCGGGGTCGGCGTGGCCACCCTCTACCGCCGGTTCCCCACCAAGGAGTCGCTGGTCGCGGCGGCGTTCGCCGAGCGGATGGCACACTGCGCGGTGCTGGTCGAGGAGGGGTTGGCCGACCCGGACCCGTGGCGTGGGTTCACCGCCGTGCTGGAGCGGGTGTGCGCGATGCAGGCCCTCGACCGCGGGCTGACCTCCGCGCTGATGACCGCCTTCCCCGACGCGTTGGACTTCGCCACCCACCGCACCCGCGCCCTGTCCGACTTCATGGCGCTGACCCGCCGGGCGCAGCAGGCGGGCCGGTTGCGGGCGGACTTCGGCATCGACGACCTGACCATGCTGCTGATGGCCAACAGCGGGCTGGTCACCGACAGCCCGGAGGCGGCGCTGGCGGCGTCGCGGCGGCTGGTGGCGTGGTTCCTGCAATCCTGCCGCGCCGAGCACGCCGAAGAGCTGCCGCCCCCGGTCCCGCTGGGCCTGGGGCACCTCTTCCGCCCCCGCTGACCGGGACTCAGCCCGCATGACACGCGTCGGCGAGGACCTCGCTGTGTCGGTGTGGAGGGTTCGGCATGCACACACCTGAAAGCCTGCTTCGGAACTCCTCAGAATAATCGGAGTTCCAGGTGGGACGGTCTCGAATGCAGCAAGGATCAGCCGTCATGGCAGTACTCCGATTGGGCATTCATTCTACTGTTTTTGCACTCTCGATGCTATCTTGCCGACATGAGAAAAAGGAGATCTTTCACGGCCGCCCTGATCGCGGCAATGCTCACGGTGATGGGGATGTTCGCAGCTCCCGGGGTCGGTCAGGCGAGTACATCGGACGCTTATCCGGTTACGCCGTTCTACCTGGAGTATGGCGCGAGCGTTCTCACCGGTTCCATCACCTGGTACAACCGGAACGTCAACATCACGGGCTCGGTCAAGGCGCGTTCCACGGGAAAGCAGGCTCGTTTCCGTGGCGAGTCCGCTTCCTGCCTGTCGCCACTGGAAACGCGAACGGCGTCGGTGGACACGACCCGTCCGTTCGATTTCGGCATGACCTGTGATTTTCCAGGTGGTTTCACCTATGTCCACGTGGCCCTGTGGGACGTCGACGGCAGTTTCCTGGACGGTGTCACCTGCACCAGGCAGGGCTGCTGAACCGGAGTCCGCGCCCGTTCGACATCACCCGCGACAGGGCCCGGCCCGGACGCGCGGGAGCGGTGTTCACCGTCGGTGGAGCACCCCGGCGTTCAGGACAGGGCGGGTTCGGTGAGGGTCAGGGTGGCGTCGTCGGCGTCGAGGACCGCCTCGGCGCCGAGGGGGACGGTGAGCTGCCCGGGGCAGTGCCCGAAGCCCAGTTCCCACAGCATCGGCACCCCCAGCGACGCCAGCAGGTCCGACACCACCGCCTTGACCTCCTCCAGCGGCCCGCACCCGGTCCAGGACCCCAGGGCGATGCCGCTGACCCCGGTGAACCACCCGGCGCGCAGCAGGTGGGTGAGCTGCTCGTCGACGCGGTAGGGCTCCTCGTTGACGTCCTCGAGCACCAGGATCGTCCCGTCGGCCGGGGGGACCGCGTCGAGGGTGCCGACCTCGGCGGCCAGCAGGGTCAGCGTGCCGCCGAGGAGGACCCCCTTGGCGGTGCCGTGCCCGGAGGAGGTGGTGGCCGGGCCGATGAGGGTCGTGGTCGACTCCGGGTCGAACAGGGTGGCGTGCAGGTGCTTCTGCGCGTCGTCGTCGAAGGCGTTGGTGGCGATCATCGGGGAGAACAGGGTGACCAGGTCCAGGGCCTGGCCGACCGCGGTGTGCAGGGCGGTGATGTCGCTGGACCCGGCGAGGACCTTCGGCCCGGCCTCGGCCAGGGCGGGCCAGTCCAGCAGGTCGACCATGCGGTGGGTGCCGTAGCCGCCGCGGCAGCAGAACACCGCCGCCACGTCCGGGTCGCACCAGGCGTCGCGGAAGTCCGCGGCCCGGTCGGCGTCGCGCCCGGCCAGGTAGGGCAGGTGCGGGTGGCGGTCGAGGACGTGGTCGCCGACGCGGACGGTCAGCCCCCACGACTCCAGCACGCCCACCCCGCGGGCCAGCAGGTCCTCGGGCACCGGGCCCGCGGGGGCCACGACGGCGACGGTGTCGCCGGGGCGCAGGTGCGCGGGTCGGGTGCGGCTCATCGGCTCAGCTCCAGCACCGGCACCCCGGGCGGGGTGAACCCGAAGACCTGCCCGTAGAACGACAGCTCTGCGGCGTGGGCGGCCTCGATGGTCTCCGCCCTGCGGAACCCGTGCTGCTCACCGGCGAAGCGCAGGTAGGCGTGCGGGATGCCGGACCCGGCGAGGGCGGCGGCGAAGCGGTCGGCCTGCTCCGGTGGGCAGATCCTGTCCTCCAGCCCCTGCATCAGCAGCACCGGCCCGGCCAGCCGCTGCACCCGGTTGGCCGGGGACCGCTCGGTGTAGCGCTCGGCGTGCTCGGTGGGCGAGCCGACCAGGCCCTCGGTGTAGCGGGCCTCGAAGTCGTGCACCTCGCCGCCCCCGGCGGTCCACCCGGACAGGTCGAGGATGGGGAACTGCACGGTCCCGCAGGCGTAGGTGTCGACCCCGGTCAGCGACGCCGCCGCCGTCCACCCACCGGCGGAGCCGCCGCGGATGCCCAGTCGGGCCGGGTCGGCGCTGCCCTCGGCGGCCAGCGCGGCGGCGACGGTGGCGCAGTCGGCCACGTCGAGCACCCCCCACTGCCCGTTGAGGACCTCCCGGTAGGCGCGGCCGTAGCCGGTGGAGCCGCCGTAGTCGACCGCCACGACGCCGATGCCGCGGCTGGTGAAGTAGGCGAACCCCAGGTTCAGGCCCGACCCGGCCGACCCGGTGGGCCCGCCGTGGACGTAGACCAGGTACGGGGGCAGCTCCCCCTCGGGGGCGGCGAAGTCGGGGTTGGTGGGCGGGTACACCGTGGCGGGGATGCCGCGGCCGTCCTCGGCGGTGAAGGTCCGCCGCACCGGCACCGGCAGGTACGCCGCGTCGGGCAGCGCCGGGCCGGGGTCGCCCAGGTGGGCCAGCTCCCCGGTGGACAGGTCCAGGCGCACCACCGTGGTGGCCGCGTCGGGCCCGGAGCCCACGGCGGTGACGACCCCGTCGGTGTCGGCGCCGATGTCCGACCACAGGGCCACGTCGGTGTCGACGTCGGTGACCGTGCCGGAGCGCTCGTCGAGCACGGCCAGCCGCCCGCCGCGGACCACGGCGAACCGGCCGCGGCCCAGGACGGCGAACCAGCGGCGGCCCAGCACCCACATCGGGCCGCCGATCTCGTACGGCCCGGCCGCCAGGTTCGTGGAGGTGCCGTCGAGGGTGATGCGGTGCAGGTTCCACCACCCGTCCGGGTCGGTCAGCGCCAGCAGCGCGTCGGAGCCCTCCCACTCGACCTGGCACACCGCCTCGCGAGGCCCACCGGCCACCACCCGGTGCGGGCCGAGGGTGCCGTCGGGCAGCAGGTGCGCCACGCACAGCTCGGTGCCGTCCCACGGCATCGCCGGGTGGTCCCAGCCCAGCCAGGCGGCGAAGCGGCCGTCGGGGCTGGGCTTGGGGGCGGTCATGAAGTGGTGGCTGGCGCCGAGCACCCGCACCCCGGACCCGTCGAGGGGGATGGCGACCAGGTCGCGGCGCACGTCGGTCGGGTGGTCCCCGGTGGCGGTCTCGCGCACCGCCCACACCTCCGCGCCCCCGGCGCCGACGCCCAGGTCGGCGAAGCGCTGCCCCTGGGGCCGGTCGGGCTCGGCGGTCAGCGCCACCGGCTCACCGCCGGGGTCGAGCAGGTAGACCCGCTGGTCCGACCACTCGGTGAACGCCACCCGCCCGTCGAGGACCGCGTACGGGGTGCCGCCGTACTCGTGCACCCGGTTGCGGGCGTTCCACGGGGCGGGCAGCAGCTCCTCGGGGCCGTCGGCGCCGCAGCGCACCAGGGTGGACCGGCCGCCCTCGTCGGGCTTGGCCAGGGTCCACCACACCGTGTCCCCGACCCGCCGCACCCAGGCCGGGCTGCTGCCCGGCCTGGCGACGTCGGCTTCGCCGATCGGCGAAACCCAGGTCCCGTATGACGCGATCTCCACCACAGGAGGGACCATACCCAGTGCCGAAGCGGCGACCGATACGGTTGACCAAACGGGAAAGGCACGATCTGCTCGGTTCGGCGGCGTGCACTAAGTTCGGAGGTGCCATGGCCCGTGTCATCCACGTCTTCCGCCAGCCCGACCGCTTCGTAGCAGGCACCGTCGGGGAACCCGGCGACCGCGTCTTCTACCTGCAGGCGGTCGAGAGCGTGCGCATAGTGAGCGTGACCATCGAGAAGCAGCAGGTCGCGGTGCTCGCCGAGCGCATCGGCTCACTGCTGGAGGAGGTCCACCGCCGCTTCGGCGCGGAGGTCCCCGACGGCGTGCCCGGTGAGCTCGTCGACGCCGAGCCGCTGACCGTGCCGGTCGAGGAGGAGTTCCGCGTCGGCACCATGGGCCTGGGCTGGGACGCCGAGTCCAAGGCGGTGGTCATCGAGTTGCTGGCCGCCACCGACGCCGAGGTCGACGAGTCGGTGGTGCTCGACGACACCGAGGAGGGCCCGGACGCGGTGCGGGTGTTCCTGTCGCCGGGGGAGGCGCGGGCGTTCGCCGACCGCGCCGACCGGGTGGTCAACGCCGGGCGCAAGCCGTGCCCGCTGTGCGCGGAGCCGCTGGACCCCAACGGCCACGTCTGCCCCCGGCAGAACGGGTACCGCCGCACCGAAGAGGACTAGGGCCGTGCGCCCCACCGACCCCGACGTCGGGGACTTCCTGCGCCGCGGCGCCCTCGACGTCGAGGGCAGGCTCGTCGACGCCTCCAACGCCACCCTGTTCTGCGCCATCGAGGCCGACGGGGTGGCCGCCAAGTGCGTGTACAAGCCGGTGCGCGGCGAGCGCCCGCTGTGGGACTTCCCCGACGGCACCCTGGCCGGGCGGGAGGTGGGCGCCTACCTCGTCGCCGAGGCCTCCGGCCTGGGCGGCATCCCGCCCACGGTGCTGCGCGACGGCCCGTTCGGCCCGGGCATGGTGCAGCTGTGGATCGACACCGACGACGAGGCCCCGGGCCTGGTCGACGTGGTGTCCCCGGCGCGGCTGCGCCCGGGGTGGAAGGCGATCCTGCGGGCGCACGACAGCGACGGGGAGCCCGCGGTGCTGGCGCACTCGGACTCCCCGGCCATCGCCCGCCTCGCCGCCCTCGACGTGGTGATCAACAACGCCGACCGCAAGGGCGGTCACGTGCTGCTGGGCACCGACGGCGGCGTCTACGGCGTCGACCACGGCATCTGCCTGCACACCGAGCACAAGCTGCGCACGGTGCTGTGGGGGTGGGCGGAGGAACCGATGCCCGACGAGGTCGTCGACGCCCTGGCTCGGCTGCGCTCGGCGCTGGGCGGCCCGCTGGCCGACACCCTCGGCGAGCACATCACCCGCGCGGAGGTCAGGGCCCTGCGCTCGCGGGTGTCGCGGCTGCTGTCGGCACCGGTGTTCCCCTCGCCGGACACCAGCCCGTACCCGATCCCCTGGCCCGCGTTCTGATGCCCCGGCAGTGGCCGACGTCGTTCCGCGACCGGCTGACCTCCCCGCTGCCCGGCCCCGTGCAGATGCTGCGCATCCTGCGCGAGGGCGGGTTCCGCGGGTCCACCGAGCACGCCGACCGCATCCCGGTGGTGCGCACCGGGCTGCCCCCGGCCGACCCGGCGGGGGTGTCGCTGACCTGGGTGGGACACGCCACCTACGTCATCCGGGTGGGCGGGGCGTGCGTGCTGGCCGACCCGGTGTGGTCCGACCGCATCCCCGGCACCCCGCGCCGGATCACCCCACCCGGGATCGCCTGGGAGGAACTGCCGCCGGTGGACGCGGTGGTGATCAGCCACAACCACTACGACCACCAGGACGCCCCCACCCTGCGCCGCCTGCCCCGCTCGACGCCGGTGCTGGTGCCGGGCGGGTCGGGGCGCTGGTTCACCCGCCGCGGGTTCACCGACGTGCACGAACTGGACTGGTGGGAGTCGGTGCGGGTCGCGGGCCTGACCTTCGACTTCACCCCCACCCACCACTGGTCGCGCCGCGGCCTCACCGACACCTGCAAGTCCCTGTGGGGCGGCTGGGTGATCACCGGCGACGGGCACCGGGTGTTCCACGCCGGGGACAGCGGCCACGGGCACTGGTTCACCGAGATCGGCCGCCGGTACCCGGGCATCGACGTGGCGATGATGCCGATCGGCGCCTACGACCCGCGCTGGTTCATGTCCCCGGTGCACATGGACCCCGAGGAGGCCGTGCGCGCCACCACCGAGCTGGGTGCCCGGCGGCTGGCCTCGATGCACTGGGGCACGTTCGTGCTGACCGGGGAACCGGTGCACGAACCACTGGGGCGGGTGCGGGCGGCGTGGTCGGCGGCCGGGTTGCCCACCGAGGACCTGTGGGACCTGGCCGTGGGGGAGACCCGCACCCTGCCCTAGACCTGTGCGGGAGCACGGGGTCCGTACCGCCGATGTGCTGAACACCGTGGACCACCGCTGTCGCCTGCGGTGCAATGGGGTGGTGCGGATGCTGTCCAGGCTGCTGATCCCGTCGCTGATCACGGCCGGGATGGCGACGCTGCTGGCGGTCGCCGTGAACGTGTGGACCAGCGAGTCCGTGCCCGCGCCGTTCCACCTGCTCAAATCCCACGCGCACTGGGCGGTGCTCGGCCTGTGGGTGCTCACCGCGCTGCTGGCCGCGCTGTACGAACTGCCCCGCCGCAAGGCCGCCGAGGAGGAACACGCCCTCGGCGAGCAGGATCGCCTGGGCGCGACGGTGGCGGTCGTGCGCGGCCGGGTGCACCGCGCCATCGCCCGCCGGGTCCGCGACAGCCGCCTGTTCCCCGGGCTGCCCCGGCTGCCGCAGGTGTGGCAGTCCGCCACGCCCACCCGGCTGGCCACCGACGCCACGGGGTACCTGAGGGGCGAGGACTACGTCCGCACGTTCGAGGCCGTCCCGTCCCGGCGCCTGGTGGTGTGCGGGGCCGCCGGTACCGGCAAGACCGACTGGCTGCTCACCTACGCCCAGGGCGCCCTGGAGGCAGGTGGCCCCGTGCCGCTGCTGCTGGACCTGAGCACCTGGCCGAGGGACCTGGACTTCGAGCGGTGGACCAGCGGGCAGTTCGCCGGGGAGTTCCCCGAACTCGACGACGAATTCGTGCACACCGGGCGGTTCGTGCTGCTGCTCGACGGCCTCGACGAGGTCGACCCCGAACGCAGGCGCGGGCTGCTGGACGTGCTGGGATCCGCGGTGTGGAGCGACCAGGCGATCATCCTCACCAGCCGCCCGGAAGCGTATCCCGACCACGGCCTGCTGGACGCGGCGGTCATCACCTTGCTCCCGCTGGACACCGGGCAGGTGCAGGGGTGGCTCGACCGGGTGTTCCGCACCGAGGCCGACGCCGAGCGCTGGTCGCCGGTGCGCCGCGCGCTGCGCACCCCGGGCAGCCCGGTCGCCGAGGCGCTGAGCAGCCCGCTGATGGTCACCCTGGCGGCCAAGGTCTTCCAGGACCCGGGCAGCGATCCGGCCGAGCTGGTGGACGCCGGGTCGGTCACGGGCCGGTTGCTCGACGGTGTGGTGCCCGCCGCCTACTCCCACCCCGGGGAGCGGTCGAAGTGGACGGCCGAGCAGGCCGCGGGCTGGCTGGAGTTCCTCGCCACGCACACCGGGCGGGACGGGATCGCCTGGTGGCGGCTGTACCGGCTCGTGCCCCGCTGGCGGTTCGCCGTCTGCTTCGGATTCCTGCCCGCGCTCACCGGCACCCTGATTGCCGCTGGAGCGGCCTGGCTGTTCCTCGGGGTGCTGCCCACGGGGCTGTCGGTGGACGACACCTGGGAATTCCTCAGGCAGCCGCTGCTCATCGCCCAGTCCATGTTCGACGACGCCGTCCGGACGATCAGCGGCGAGCAACAGCCGAGCGCGGCGGAGACCGCGGTGGCCGTCGGGTCGGCGGTCGGGTCGATCGCAGCGGGCTGCCTGAGCGGTGCGCTGCTCGGTGCGCGCGAGAGCGGCTGGTGGCGGCGCACGGGCTGGTCGGTCCGGGGGATCGGGCGGCCCTGGCCGACCGCTCTCCGGGACATCGGCTTCGGCGTGGTGGTCGCCGCCGCCGTGGGCGCGCTGACCGCGGCGGCCGGTGTAGCGGTGGCGAGCGTGCTGCTCACCGCGGGCGAGGACTCCAGTGCGCTGTTCTGGCTGGCCACGTGGACCGCCGTGCAGGTCGGCGCCCTCGCCGGAGCGGGCACCGGCCTGTACTCGGTGCTCTTCGGTGAGCCGCCGCTGGTGTGGTCGCGGCTGAGCCCGACCGCACCGAGCCGCCTGCGCCTCACCCCGCCGCCGTGGCGGCGGTGGGTGCTGGCCGCGGCCGGGGGTGCGGTGGCGGGCACCGTGCTCGCCCTGGCCTTCGGCGCCGGGCCGGGGCGGGTTGCGCTGCTCTGCGCGGCCGTCGCGGTGGCGGGCGTCGCCTGGCTGATCGCCGACGACCTCACCGACGACGAGGGCCCCGGGCCCGCCGACACCTGGCAGGCCCGCGGCGCCGAGCGACCCTCGGTGCTGCTGCGCGACGACGTGCTCGCGTCCCTGATGCGGGTGGCGGCCACGGTGCTGCTCGCCGCCCCGCTGTTGGCCGCGCCGTTTGTGGTGCACCCGGCCGTCGGGCGGACGTCGGCCGGGCTGCTGGTGGTGTACGCGGTGCTCCGCGAGCTGACCACCCGGTCGTGGAGCTGGTGGCTGGTGGCCGCCCTGGCACTGGCGATCCGGCGGCGCCTGCCGTGGTCGGCGCTGGGTTTCCTGGAGGACGCCCGCGCACGTCAGGTGCTGCGGGTGCAGGGTGGCAGGTACCACTTCCGCCACGCCGAGTTGGCCGACCGCCTCTCCCGCACCCCCGCGCCTCCCGCACCCGCACCACGCCGGGAGGACTGGGACTACGTGGTGGTGGGCGATCCCTACGCGGAGGAGCTCATCCGGGCGTACGACCTGATCGACGAGGGCGAGGACGCCGAGGCCCGGCCGCTGCTGGAGGCGTTGCGGGACCGGGCCCGGCGGGACGGGGACGCCGAGGCCGCGTTGGTCGCCCGTGCCGCGCTCGCCCAGTTGACGGACCGCGACGGCAGACCGGCGAGCCTGCGCGGGCGACTCACCGAGATCTTTCCCGAGGTGCTCGCCACGTTCGGCGAGGCGCACCTGCTGACGGTGCGGACCCGACTGCGCCTGGCCGACCTGCTCACCGGGGACAAGGCGATCAGGCACGTGGACGCCGTTCTGGCCGCCCGTCCGCACGACGCCGCCCCGTCGGACCCCTACGTGCGGGCCGCGCACCTGCGGGGTGTCGACCTGCACGAGGAGGGTGACCAACTGTCCCGGCTGCACCACGCGACCATGGCGGAGGCCGGTCTGCCCGCGGAGGATCCCCGCGTCGAACGGCTCCGGGGAATCCAGCTCCAGGCCAAGGCCAACGTGATCTGCACCTTCGCCCCGGCACCGGAACGGCTGGTGTCCCTGGCCGAGCTGCACCAGGAGGCGTGCACCAGGCTGCGCCCCGGGCACCCCACCACGATGACCATCCGGGTGGAGCTGGCCAAGGCCTGCGGTCGGGCGGGGCGGTGGGCGCAGGCCGAGGAGCACTGGGTCGCGATCACCGAGTGGGCGGACGGGGCGCTGGAACCGGGCCCGGTGGTGGACGGTTTCCACGAGCACCTGCGCAAGGCCAGCAGCCGCCGCCGCTCCTGAGCCGGGTGCGGGTGGTCGGCCGCGGTGCACGGGGGCGCGGTCGTGCTGACCGGTGCACCAGCCGCCTGCCTCCTCGGCGGTCGGGCCGCCCGCCGAGGACGTCGTGGTTCTGACCGTGGGAACCGGCGCCCTGGGTCGGATCTGTGTGGGAGTTGTGCTTTTCGCGTGCAGGTCCCGGGTCGCGGGTGCGCCGGGGGGCGGCGGTCGGGTTGAGTGGTGTTGATCAACCGATGTCCGGACCGCCCGGCGGTCTGTTCCTGGGGAGGAACCACCATGCGCACATCCCTCGTGGTCGCGGCGGCCGCCGCGACCCTGCTCGGCACCCCGTTCCTGGTCGCGCCCGCCACCGCCGCGCCCGTCACCGCGGCGGCGTCGGTGTGCCCGGTCGACGGTGGTGACCCGGACCCGTACACCGCCAAGGCCACCCGCGCCACCGCCTCGGTCACCACCGCCGACGGGCGCACGATCTCGGTGGAGCTGCGCTCGGGCAACAACGCCGCCGCCCAGCAGCACGCGTGGGTGAAGATCAGCTCCAGCACCCCGCTGCGCGCCACCGACCAGGTGTGGCTGGAGGTCACCGGTGACAGCGGCGCCACCTGGGCCACCTGCGGGGTCACCTCGCCGGTGGCGGGCAGCCTGTCGGCGTGGACGCACGGGTTCCGCACCTCGACCTCGGCGCAGGTGCGCATGGTGGGCGCGGTCCGGGTCGTGCAGACCCCGACCGACCTGGTGGGCCGCACCGGCACCTGGTGAGGGGCACCCCGGCCCGGGCGGGGGGCCCGGGCCGGGGGTCAGGGGCGGGGGCGGGCGTTGCGCAGGCGGATGCCGCTGAACCCGACGGTGAGGGTGGTGACCGCGTCCCAGAACGCCCACAGGTTGTCCAGCACCCGCAGTTGGATCCCGGCCTCGGCGTGCACGGCGAGCAGGTCGCCGACGGGTTCGGGTGGTCCCAGCGGGATGACCGGGCGGGTGGCGACGTGCGCGTGCGGCACGGGGGTGCCGTGCGGGCGGAAGTCGGCGGTGGGGAAGCGGTAGGCGTAGAGGCGGGTGGTGCGCAGCGCGTCGAGCCAGGCGTACTCGACCGCGTGCACCCGGTGCCCGCCGCCGGGGCCCAGGACGGTGTCGCGGTCGGCGGCGGTGGTGGCGGGGGTGGCCCAGGCCATGGCGCGCGGGCAGTCGCGGGGGAACCAGTAGTCCGGGGCCCTGGCGGCGTCGACGGCCCACACGTACGCGTCGGGTTCGGCCGCCGTGGCGGCGCGGTGCGGGGCGAAGCGGGTGATCGTCGGGTCCTCGGAGAAGTGCAGCAGTTGCCCCGGTTCCGGTCGCATGGACCGACCTTGCCGTAGGCGGTACCGGACGGGCAATCGGTTCCCCCGGCCCGCACCGGGGCCGGATCAGTCCTGGCGGGTGGGGCGCAGGGTGATGTCGCCGATCTCGACGTCGTCGGGTTGTTCGACGGCGAAGGCCACCGCTCGCGCCACGGCGTCGGGCTCCAGGCCGAGGGTGCGCATCCGCTGCCGGATCTGCTCGCGGGTCGTGGGGTCGTCGATGTGGTCGGCGAGCCCGGTCTTGACGAAGCCGGGCGAGATCGACGTCGTGCGCAGGACCCCGTCGGTGGACTCCTGGCGCAGCGCCTCCAGCAGCGTGCGGACCGCGTTCTTGGTGCCCGCGTAGACCGCCTGGGTCGGGGTGATCTTCAGACCGGAGGTCGACACGATGGTCACCAGGTGCCCGCGGCCCTGCTCGCGGAACACCGGCAGCGCGGCGGCGATCCCGTGCAGCACGCCGCGCACGTTGATGTCGATCATCGCGTCCCAGCCCTCGACGTCGAGGTCGGCCACCGGGGCGGTCCTGGCGATCCCGGCGTTGCCCACGAGGACGTCGAGGCGGCCGAACCGCTCGACGGCCGTGTCGACCAGCCGCCGCAGGTCCTCCCGCCGGGTGACGTCGGTGGGCACCACCTCCGCCCGGCCGCCCGCGTCGCGGATGCGCCCGGCCAGCGCGGTGAGCCGGTCGGTGCGCCGCGCGCCGAGCACCACGGCCGCGCCGCGCCCGGCGAGGTGCACCGCGGTCGCCTCCCCGATGCCGCTGCTGGCCCCGGTGATCGCGACGACCTTGCCGTTGACCCCGTCCATCGATGTGCCTCCCGCTCTAGACTGACAAGTGTCCGGTTACCGTGTCACATCAACCGGACACTTGTCCATTTATCGAGGGGAGGGGTGAGGGTGTCCGCTCGTGCGCACCGCTCGGACGCGGTCGCCAACCGTGATCGCATCGTCGCCGAGGCGCGCGCGGTGCTGGGCGATTCCCCGGGGACGGCCGCGGACCTGAGGCTGCACCTGATCGCCAAGGCCGCCGGGGTCGGGCAGGGCACGCTCTACCGGCACTTCCCGACCCGGGAGCACCTGCTGGCCGAGGTCTACCGGCTGGAGCTGGGCGAGTTGGTCGACGCCGTGCCCGCGCTGCTGGCCGAACACCCACCCGCGGAAGCGCTGGCCCGGTGGTTGCAGCGGCTGGTCGACTACGCCAGGGTCAAGCGCGGGGTCGTCGCGGCGATCGAGGCGTCGGCCTGGCAGGACCTGCACGCGGGCAACCACGGCAGGCTCGACGAGGCGCTCGCGGCCCTGCTCGAGCGGGGCGCGGCCGCCGGTGAGCTGCGCGACGACGTGACCGCCGCCGACGTCATCCTGCTGCTCGGCGCGCTGTCGCGGGTGCCCGAGGCCGGGTGGGACACCCGGGCCCGGGCACTGGTCGCGGTCATCCTCGACGGTCTGCGCCGCCGCTGAGCCCGCGCGGTCGGGGTGGCCGTCACCGACCACCCCGACCGCTCACGCGTGCCCGCTCACTCCGAGGCGAGCAGGTCCTGCAGTTCGGTGACGGCCCCGCGCAGTTCGGTGACGAAGGCGTTCATCTCCTCGGCGACCGCGGCGGGGGTCGACAGGTACAGGTTGAACCGGTCGGGCAGCAGCACGTAGGCCACGCCGATGCAGGTGGGGCTGGTGGAGCCGAACCCGAAGTACTGGATGTTGACCGACGGGGCGGAGCTGGTGGACAGGTAGTCGTCGCGCATGACCGTCCAGCCCGGGGTGTCGTAGAGGGCCAGGGGGGCGGTGGCGCCGAGTTCGGCGCCGCGGCGCTTCTGGATCAACTGCAGCTCCCACAGGTGCTGCTCGGGGGCCTGGCCGTTCTGGCACTCCTTGGCGCGGGCGACGTGGGCTTCGGCGGCGGTGCGGAACGCGGCCCGCTTGTCCGCCGCGGGCACCGCCGGGTCCTGCATGGCCTCGACGAAGGCGAGGACCTCGGGGGTGACCACGCGCATCGCCTCGGTGCGCCCGTTCTGGTACTGGCGGGTGGCGATGGACTCGTAGGTGGCGCCGGTGATGCCCTTGGACCGCTTGTGCGCGAGCTGGTAGGCGAGCTGGGCGAACGCGTCGGGCGACATCTTCAGCGCCTTGGCCCTGGCGGTGCCGAAGTCGGTGAACGACACGGTGCGGGTGGCGGTGGCGGCGGCGTACTCGGCGAACGCGCGCCGGGCGGCGGCGATGTCGGCGCGCAGGGCCTCGTCGAGGACGAACTCGATCTGCTCGACCGGCGGCAGGCCCTGCGGGCGGGCCCCGGCGCGCTCGGCGTGGGCCTCGGCGGTCTCGTTGAGCATGGCGTCGACGAAGCTGAGGATGGTGGTGCCGTCGAGGCCGCAGTGCTCGACGTTGATCCCGGCCCGCCCGTCGGCGAAGACGATGATCGACACGGCCTTGTCGAAGTAGCGGTTGCCGCTGTCGCCGTGCAGGAGCTGGTCACACGCGGCCTGGGTGTCGGCGGGGGCGAAGGACTCCAGGTTGACGCAGAACAGGGCGGTCTCGATGGTGTCGATCGCGGCGGCGTTGGCCGGGTCGAGGGCGATCAGCCGACCCCGGGTCTGCGCCCACTCGGCGCGGGCCTGGGTGGTCAGGGAACCGACGGTGCGGTCGGGGGCGGTGCCGTCGGCGCCCGCCTTGACCACCGCCCGCAGCCCGCCTTCGAGGTCGGACAACGAGTAGGGGGCGCCGTCGGGGCCGATGACGTCCATCCGGAACATGCTGCCCCGGTTGAACACCACCACGTGCCGGGCGGCCGACGGGCCGGGCCACTCGTCGGTGTAGGGGACGCGGACGGTGTCCTGCTCGACGCCGGGGATGCGGGTCTCGGAGAACAGGAACTTGTTCTGCTCCATCGACAGCGCCTGCCCGCGCTGGATGACCGGCGGGATCTCCTCGCGGTCGAGCAGGAGCTTGAAGTCCACCGCGGCGGTGATCAGCCCGGCGGCCCGCTGGAACTGGTCGGAGTCGGTGTCGCGGAAGAGGAAGAAGAAGTTCGCGTTGAGCGCGATGCGGTCGCGGCGCCCCAGGTACCGCGAGGGCCAGAACACGTCGAGCCAGGAGCGGGTGCCGGGGGCGTCGTTGAACCGCTCCAGGTCGGCGTGCAGGACCCTGGCCGGGCTGTCGGCGGCCAGGTAGTCGGTGACGGCGGCCTCGGTGGTGGCCAGTTGCTCGGGCGTGAGCAGCGGCGAGCACCACGTCAGGAACCGCGCGCAGGTGTCCTCCAGCGTGGGCAGCGGTACCCGGGGCAGCCGGTCCTCGTTGCCGAACGTGCGGGTGGACCACTGCTGGCTGCTGTTCACTGGCGTCCTTCTTCTTCACGCGGGGATCGACGCGTTCATCATCAACTGTGCGGGCGCGACCCCGCAATGAGCGCTGCGCAACTGGCGCGGCGTGACAAGACCCGCTGTGGTCGGGTCAGGCCCGCGGCGGGGTCGCGCCGCGCGGTCGCGACAGGTGCAGCTCGGCGTAGAGCCAGCCCTCGGACTCCAGGCCGGTGGGGTCCACCCCGGCCTCGGCGATGGTGTCGAGGACCTGGGCCTGCTCCTCGGCGGAGGCGAAGCGCCGCTGCTTGAAGGCGCCCTCGACGTGCACGGTGTCGTAGCCGAGGTCGGAGAGGGCGTCGGCGACGCGGGTGTAGGGGAACATCCGCAGCACGAAGTGCGCCATCCACGGCAGCGGCCCGTCCTGGGCGGCGGCCACGCGGGTCAGGGTGGCCTCGGTGACGTAGCCGACGCACCCGGTGGAGATGACCAGGTCGGTGCCCGAGAGCCGGGCCCGCTGCTCGGGAGTGGGGTCGCCCGCCTCCAGGTCGGCGTGCACGGTGTCCTCCAGGTACCCGGCGGCGTGGGCGTAGGCCAGGGCCGGGGCGGAGGCGTCGAACCCGACGAAGCGCACGCCGTCGAGCTGATCGCGGGAGCGGACCATGGCCCGGTCCACGGCGAGGAGCCCGTCGCGGTCGAGCGCGGTGACGGCCGGGTCGGTGTAGTGGGTGTAGAGCTCGTCCATGGTGGCGTCGCAGCGCAGCAGGGCGGCGTTGATGCCGTAGGAGCAGCCGATGTCGAGGACCTGGGGCACTGCCACGCCCTGGGTCTGGCGGTACTCCTGGATGAGCTTGGCGAAGTAGGGCTTGGCCAGCTCGGGGATCTGGTAGTCCAGGCCGCGCAGGGCCGAGAAGTAGGCGCGCGGGTCGGGCTCGGTGTAGATGTGGTCGAACGAGGTCTTGCCGGTGGCGTCGAGGTCCACGGGTGCTCGTCTCTCCTAGCCGGGGTGCGGGCGGGCGGCGGCCCGCCGCCGGGGTGTGGTCGGGGTGCGGGGCGGGTCAGTCGAGGAGGGTGTCGCCGCGCACGGCGCGACCGGCGGCGGCGAGGTGCTCGGGCAGGACCCGGCCGAAGAGCTGCCGGGTGCGCTCGACGCTGCCGATGACGCCGGGGCGCAGGCTGTAGGCGAAGATCGCCGAGTGCCGGGCGGTGGTGCCGGTGACGGTGTCGACCCGGTGCAGGGCGAAGCGGCCCTTGAAAAGCTGCAGGTCCCCGGGGCGCAGGGTCAGGTGCCGCACCAGGTCGGAGTTCCCGGCGAGCACGGCGGCGACGTCGGCGAGGTTCTCGTCGGTCTCGGTGCGGATGCCGGGGCAGTAGTGGAACTGCCCGCCCCCGTCGGATGCCTGGGTGAGCATGCTGACGGTGAACTCGTTGGTGTCGAAGTGCCAGGGGTGGGCCATGCCCGGGGGGATGACGTTGAGGCACAGCCCCGAGAGCGGGTCGGCCAGTTCGTGCAGCTCCGGCAGCTCGAAGCAGTCGGCGACGAAGCGCTGGAACAGCTCGTTGGTGTAGAGCCGCTCGATGATGGCGCCTGCGGGCAGCAGGTCGCGGGCGACGAAGGCGTTGCCGCGGACCATGGTGACCCGCCCGGGGTGCCCGGGCGGCAGGTCGGTGTCGAGGGCGATGTTGTAGGCGTTGACCGTCTCGGGTTCGTAGTGCGCCTGCGGGGCGACGGCCGCCCCCTCGGCGCGCAGGGCGTCCTGCAGGGCGGGGCGGATGAAGTCGGCGAGCACGGTGCAGCCCTGTTCGCGCAGTTCGCGGCGGGCGCGGTCGACGACGCCGGTGAGGGTGGGCCCGCCGGGGTCATCCAGCGGGTAGCGGTCGGTGTCGACCACCTCCTCGACGACCCGCGCCTGGCTGCGCGTGCGTTCCCCCGACTGGCCCGCCGATACGCCCATCGACCCCGTCCTTCCCCGCGCGCGGGTGGTTGCCGTGTCCGCCCCATTGTCCGACTCGGCGCTGGAACCGGGTTTAGCACAGCCGTCTCACCGGTTTCCATTAATGTGATCGACTTTGTGACACGACACACGAAAGCCGTGGTCACGGGGGGAGTCGGCGGCATTCTGCCGAACTCCGGGGCCGGTCATACCGCCGAATGGTGGCCTTATCCGAAGTGTGTCGACACCGGTTGTGACAATGGTGCGCGAAATTCCTCGGCGGTGACCGGCGGGGGTGCTACACCCGGCGCGGCGGTGTCACCACTGTGGACACCCGTGCCATACCGCACATCGATCATGGGAGTTCGCACACGACTGGTGTGCGAAGATGGGGTGGTGCGTGGAGACGAACGCAGGCGGGTGATCGTGGCCCGGCTGCGACAGGGACAACGGGTCGAGGTGGCCGCGGTGGCCGCGGAGACGGGCGCCTCGGAGATGACGGTGCGCCGCGACCTCGACGCGCTCGCCGCGACCGGGGTGCTGCGCCGGGTGCACGGCGGCGCGGTCGCGGCCACCCCCGGGTCGGTGGAGCAGCCCTTCGCCACCCGGGCCACCGCGGGCGCCGAGGCCAAGCGGCGCATCGCCGCGGCGGTGGCGGCGATGGTGCGCGACGCCGAGGTCGTGGTGCTCGACTCGGGCACCACCGCGGTGCAGGTGGCCAAGGCGCTGCGCGGGCGCCCGGTGACGGTGATGCCGCTGTCGCTGCACGCCGCGCGCGAACTCCTCGACGACCCGCAGGCGCGGGTGCTGATGTGCGGCGGTGAACCCCGCCGCGGGGAGTGGGCGCTGACCGGCCCGCTGGCGGTGGCCTCGCTGCGCGCGGTGCGCTTCGACGTGGCGGTGATCAGCCCCTGCGGGTTCGACACCGCCACCGGCCTGACCGCGGTCGACCTCGACGACGCCCAGGTCAAGCAGGAGGCCATGGCCGCGGCGGGCCGGGTCCTGGCCGCGGTCGACGGCGGCAAGTGGGGCCACACCGCCATGGCGCGCATCTGCCCGGCCGACCGGGTCGACGTGCTCGTCACCGACGACACCGCACCGGCCGCGGACCGGGCCGAACTGGCCGGAATGGGAGTGACGATCCATGTCTGCTGACACACCCACCCTCCCGCGCGCCGCGCGCGCGGCGACCTGGGGGTTCTTCGGCCTCAACGGGTTCGTGCTCGGCTCGTGGGTGGTGCACATCCCGGTCGTCGAGCACGACACCGGCATCAGCCACAGCACCCTGGGCGCGCTGCTGCTGGTCTTCGGCGGCGCCGCGTTCGCCGGGATGCAGGTCACCGGGCCCCTGGCCGACCGGTTCGGGCACCGGGTGGTGGTGCCCGCGGCGGCGGCGCTGCTGTGCGTGGCGGTCCTGGGCCCCGGCCTGGCAGGAGGCCCGTGGACGCTGGGGGCGGCCCTGGTGGCCTTCGGCCTGGGCAACGGGGCGTTGGACGTGGCGATGAACGCCCACGCCGTGCAGGTCGAACGCGCCTACGGCCGGCCGGTGATGTCGGCGTTCCACGCGGTGTTCTCCATCGGCGGCGCGGCAGCGGCGGGCATGGGGGCACTGGTGCTGGGCCGGGTGCCCACCGAGCTGACCCTGGGGTGCGTGGGCGCCGCCGGGTTGCTGACCGCGGCGGTCTCGGCCCGGTTCCTGCTGCCCGGCCGCCCCGCCGCCGAGACCGCCGCGGACACCGGCGCCACCACGCGGGCCCCGCGGCGGCTGGTGTGGCTGCTGGGCGTGCTGGCGTTCGCGCTGATGCTCTCCGAAGGGGTGGCCTACGACTGGGCGGCGGTGCACCTGCGCGACGTGCTCGACACCCCGCCGGGGGTCGCGGCCCTGGCCTACGGGGCGTTCTCGGTGGCGATGACGGTCGGCCGGTTCACCGCCGACGCCGTCGCCGCCCGGTTCGGGGCGGTGCGGGTGGTGCGCTACGGGGCCGCCCTGGCCGCGGTCGGGCTGGCGGGGGCGGCGCTGTCGCCGTGGGCGGTCCCGGCGATCGCCGGGTGGGCGGTGTTCGGGGTGGGCCTGTCCGGGTGCGTGCCGCAGCTGTTCACCGCGGCGGGCAACCTCGACCCCCGCTCGTCGGGGGCACTGCTGGCCAGGGTGGTGGGCCTGGGCTACCTGGGCCTGCTGGCCGGACCCGCGGTGATCGGCGGGCTGACCCACTGGGTTGCGCTGAACACCGCGTTCGCCCTGCCGGTGGTCCTGTGCGTGGTGGGCGCGGTCGGCGCCCGGGTGCTGCGACCGGCACCCGGCGCCGAGGCACCCGGGACTACGACGGCGGGTACTGCGCAGCCTTGAGCAGCCGCGCCAGGTGCGCGGTGTTCGCCGCGAGGGTGGCGGTGGTGGAGGCCACCGCCTCCGGGGTCTGCTCCAGGTCCTTGTAGTCGGTGCCCTGCATGGCCTCACCGTTCCAGTAGGTGGCGCCCCCGGCGGGGATGGTGAACCCCACGTCGTTGAGGGCCTGGAACAGGTCGGCGCTGACCTTGTGCGCCCCGTCCTCGTTGCCGACCACGCACACCACCGCCACCTTGCCGTAGGTCAGCAGCCTGCCCTCGTCGTCGGACTCCGACAGCTCCCCGTCGAGGCGTTCGAGGACCCGCTGCGCGACGCTGCTGGGGTGCCCCACCCACACCGGGGTCGCGATCACCAGCACGTCCGCGGCGAGCAGCTTCTCCCGGATCCCCGGCCACGCGTCACCGGCGCCCATGTCGACGAGCACCCCGGGCTTGACGTCGTGGTCGACCACTCGCACCACCTCACCGCTGACCCCGTGCCCGGCGAGGGCGTCGAGGACCTGGCGGGCGATGAGGTCGCTGCTGGAGTCCTGCGGCGACGGGGTCAGGGTGCAGACGAGGGCCAGTGCGCTCAGCGGTGTGCTCATGGCCGTGCGGCTACCCGCCCACCCGGCGGGGAAACGCCCGGCGTGGCGGGTCGGCGGGCGGGCGCGGCGCCGGCTAGCGTGGCGGGGTGCGCTCGCAGAACTACGGCCGCGATATCACCACCGGCCGCCCGCCCAAGCAGATCCCCGAGGTCCTCGCCGAGGTCGGCACCGTCGCCGAGGACCCCGCCTCCGGGTTCTGCGGGGCGGTGGTGCGCTTCGAACGCGGCGACGTCGTGCTGGAGGACCGCCACGGCCGCCACCGGGTGTTCCCGCTGACCCCCGCCGGGTTCCTCGTCGACGGCCGCCCGGTCACCCTCGTCAAACCCCCCACCCCCGCCGCCCCGGCGGCACCGGCGCGGTCGGCGTCGGGGTCGGTGCGCGTCCACGGGCTGCGCGCCCGCACCGCCCGCGAGAGCCGCATCTGGGTCGAGGGCGTGCACGACGCGGAACTGGTCGAACGGGTCTGGGGCCACGACCTGCGGGTGGAAGGGGTGGTGGTGCAGCCCCTCGACGGCATCGACCACCTCGCCGAGCGGGTCGCCGACTTCGGCACCGGCCCCGGCCGCCGGTTGGGGGTGCTGGTGGACCACCTGGTGGCAGGCAGCAAGGAGTCGCGCATCGTCGAGGCGCTGCGCGACGAGCAGGTCATGGTCACCGGGCACCCCTACGTCGACATCTGGCAGGCGGTGAAACCCGCGGCGGTGGGCATCGCGGCGTGGCCGGACGTGCCGCGCGGGGTGCCGTGGAAAGAGGGGGTGTGCGCCGCCCTGGGCTGGGGTGACCCGGCGGAGGGGTGGCGGCGGGTGCGCGCGGCGGTGACCGGGTTCCGGGACCTGGAGCCGCCGCTGGTGGGCGCGGTGGAGCGGCTGATCGACTTCGTGACCGAACCGACTGCGTGATCCGACCGCCCGACTGCCGTTTCCCCCACCCCCGGCCCCCGGATGGAGGATGATGGGGTCATGGCGGCGCTGCTGTGGCTCATCGCGGGGATCGTGCTCATCGTCGCCGAGGTCGTCTCCGGGGACCTGGTGCTGCTCATGCTGGGGGTCGCCGCGCTGGCCGGGGCCGGGGCCGAGGCCCTGTTCGGGGTGACCCTGCTCAGCGCCGGGGTGTTCGCCGCGGTGTCGATCGGGCTGATCACCGCGGCCCGCCCGGCGCTCAAGCGCAGGCTGCACCCCGGCGAACAGGTCAAGGACAACGTCGCCGCCCTCGTCGGGCAGCGGGCCACCGTGCTCGCCACCGTCGACGGCACCGGCGGGCGGGTCCGCCTGGGCGGGCAGGAGTGGACCGCGCGCACCCTCGACGAGACCCAGGTCCTCGAACCCGGCACGTCGGTGACCGTCATGCAGATCTCAGGCGCCACCGCGGTGGTGTGGGCCGACGGGCTGTGAGCCCGCCGGTGTGGAAAACAAGCAGGTAGGAGGTTCTGGTGACGCCGACTCTCATCATCGCCATCGTCGTGGTGGTGTTCGTGCTCACGATCGTGATCAAGTCGGTGCTGGTGATCCCGCAGGCCCAGTCGGCGGTGATCGAGCGCCTGGGCCGCTTCCGCAACGTCGGCGAGCCGGGCCTGAACTTCCTGGTGCCCTTCTTCGACCGGGTGCGCGCCCGCATCGACCTGCGCGAACAGGTGGTCTCCTTCCCGCCGCAGCCGGTGATCACCCAGGACAACCTCACCGTCTCCATCGACACGGTGGTCTACTTCCAGGTCACCGACTCCCGGGCGGCGGTCTACGAGATCTCCAACTACATCATCGCCGTGGAGCAGCTCACCACCACCACCCTGCGCAACGTCGTCGGCGGGATGAGCCTGGAGGAGACCCTGACCTCCCGCGACCAGATCAACCAGGAGCTGCGCGGGGTGCTCGACTCCGAGACCGGCCGCTGGGGCATCCGGGTCGCCAGGGTCGAGCTCAAGGCGATCGACCCGCCGCCGTCGATCCAGGACTCCATGGAGAAGCAGATGCGCGCCGACCGGGAGAAGCGCGCGATCATCCTCACCGCCGAGGGCCAGCGGGAGGCGGCGATCAAGACCGCCGAGGGGCAGAAGCAGTCGCAGATCCTCGCCGCCGAGGGCGCCAAGCAGGCCACCATCATGGCCGCCGAAGCCGACCGGCAGTCGCGCATCCTCAAGGCCCAGGGCGAGCGCGCCGCCCGCTACCTGCAAGCCCAGGGCCAGTCCAAGGCCATCGAGAAGGTCGTCGCGGCCATCAAGGCCTCCCGCCCCACCCCGGAGGTGCTGGCCTACCAGTACCTGCAGACCCTGCCCACCATGGCCCAGGGCGACGCGAACAAGGTGTGGATGATCCCCACCGACTTCTCCAAGGCCCTGGAGGGCTTCGCCCGCCAGCTCGGCGCCAAGGGCGACGACGGGGTGTTCCGCTACGAACCGCCCACCGACGCCCCCACCGGCCCGTCGGCCACCGAGGACGAGGAGGAGGTCGCGGGCTGGTTCGACACCTCCACCGACCCGCGCATCGCCGAAGCGGTCCGCGCGGCCGAGGCGGTGGCCCGCAAGGAGGTCGACAGCCCGCTGAGCACCCCGGGCATCCCCACGCTGGGCGCACGCCCGCAACCGGCGGCACTGACCGACCGCGACCGCCCCCAGGCGATCGACCCGCCCGCCGCACCGCAGGTCTGACCCGACCGCGAAGGCCCCCGCCAGATCCACACCGATCCCCGGGGGCCTTCGCCGTGCCACCGGGGATCAGGTGTGCTCGACGCGGACCTCGGCGGCGCCGCGCGCACCCGCCACCACCTCGGCCTCGGCCGCCACCGCCCGCCGCACCGACCCCGGCAGCGGCGCGAACCCGGCCACGGTGATCACCAGCTTCCGCCCCGACGCCCTGGCCCGCCACGTCCCCACGACCTCCCCACCGGCGAGCACGGTCCCGGGGCCGCCGATCACCTTCCACACCCGGGCCCGCTCCGCCGCGTCGGGCACCAGCGTCTCCCGGTCGCGGGCCTGCACCAGCGGGTCCAGCGGCGGCAGCAACCGCACCACGTCCGCCTCCGGGGCACCGCGCAGGGCCTCCAGGTCGGCCTCCGGCAACCACATCCGGGCGCCGTCCACGTCG
>NZ_JAJCXD010000067.1:0-35327 GCF_021056305.1 Actinokineospora sp. PR83 | reverse complement strand
CGCGGCACCGGCCTCGGCGCGGGCGGCGCGGGCGCGCTCGGACTCGGCGCGCTCGTGCTCGCGCTGCACCCGCTCGGTGAGCGCGGCGACCTCCGCGGCCACGTCCGCCCCCGCCCGCTCGGCGCTGACCTGGGCGGCCGCGGCGGCGTCCTTGGCCTCGCGCAGCCGCACACCCTGTTCGCGCAAGCGCTTGCGCAACCGTTCCAGCTCGGCCTCGCTCTCGGCGCGGGCCCGGTCGGCGGCGCCCTCGGACTCGGCGACCCTGGCCTTGGCCGCGGCCAGCTCGGCCTCCAGCCTGGCCACCCTGGCCAGGGCGGCGTCCCGCTCCGCGCGCAGCGCGCCGTCGTCGGCCCGCTTGGCCACCAGCTCCAGGTGCGCCGGGGCGGCGGGTTCACCGAGGAGCAGCGCGGCCGTCGCCACCGCCACCGCGTCCTCCGGCGGGGGTTCGACCGCCTCGACCCGGTGCTCGCGGGCCCACTGCACCACCGCGGTCCGGAAGCCCGGGTGGGCGCGCAGCGCGGCGACGATCGTGGGGCCGCCCAGCCGGGCCCGCTTGGCCGGGGCGAACCGGGCCACCTGCCGCAGCGACGCCGGGACGTCCACCGGGGGCAGGGTGCCCACCGCGTCCGCGCCCAGCTCGGCCAGGCGCAGCCGGACCGGGTCGGGCAGGACCTCCGGCCACAGCGGCGGTTCGGCGACCGCGCACTCCGCGCCCGGCAACGGCTCCGCGGTCTCCACAGTGGAACCCCCCGCGGCGGCCACGGGCGCGACGGGGTCCGGGATGTCCGGTGTGGACGATCCAGGTCCGCCCGGTCCGACCGGCTCCGACGAAGGTTGCACCCCCTAAGATTAGTCGCGAGCCCGGTGGGCGACGCGCCGAAGCCCCTCCCGGAGGCCCGCGGGCCCCTGGTCGGCGCGGGCGCCCACCTCGCCCCGGCGCGGCAGCGACCGGTCCGCGACCGCCGCGCCGCCCCGGCGCCCGCCCACCGGGGCGGACCGCGCGGGCGGGCGCGGGAACTGTCGGGGGGCTGTTCTAGCGTCAGCGGCGATGAGCAAGTCAGCCGACCCCCGCCCCCAGCTCGCCTTCGACGAGCTGGGCACCCCGCTGCGCGACACGACGTTCGTGGTGTTCGACCTGGAGACCACCGGCGGCAGCCACGAGCAGGACGCGATCACCGAGTTCGGCGCGGTCAAGGTGCGCGGCGGGGAGGTGCTCGGCGAGTTCGCCACCCTGGTCGACCCCGGCCGGGGCATCCCGCCGGAGATCGTGACGCTGACCGGCATCACCGACTTCATGGTCAGCTCCGCCCCGGGCATCGAGGTGGTGCTGCCCGCGTTCCTCGAGTTCGCCGCCGGGGCGGTGCTGGTCGCGCACAACTCGGGCTTCGACGTGGGCTTCCTCAAGGCCGCCTGCCGCGAACTCGGCTACGCCTGGCCCAAGCCCGCCGTGGTCTGCACGGTCCGCCTCGGGCGGCGGGTGCTCAGCCGCGAGGAGGCGCCGAGCTGCAAGCTCTCCGCGCTGGCCGCGTTCTTCCGGGCCGAGACCACCCCGGTCCACCGCGCGCTCGACGACGCGAAGGCCACGGTGGACGTGCTGCACGGGCTGCTGGAGCGGGTCGGGTCGCTGGGCGTGCAGTCGCTGGAGGAGCTGCTCGACTACATCCCCGAGGTCACCGCCGAGCAGCGCCGCAAGCGCACGCTCGCCGAGGACCTGCCGCACGAGCCCGGGGTGTACCTGTTCCGCGGCCCGTCCGAGGAGGTCCTCTACGTCGGCACGGCCTCGGACCTGCGCAGGCGCGTCCGGCAGTACTTCACCGCCTCGGAGACCCGCAGCAGGCTGCGCGAGATGGTCGCCCTGGCCATCCGCGTCGACTCGGTGACCTGCTCGCACCCGATGGAGGCGGAGGTGCGCGAGCTGCGGTTGATCTCCGCGCACAAGCCCGCCTACAACCGCCGCTCCAAGAACCCGCGCGACTCCTGGTGGGTCGTGCTCACCGACGAGCCGTTCCCCCGGCTGTCGCTGGTCCGCACCGCCCGCGACGGCGCCCTGGGGCCGTTCCGCGGCCGGGCGCGGGCCGAGGAGGCGATGCTGGCGCTGCAACAGGCCACCGGTGTGCGCCCGTGCACGGTCCGCATCCCGGCGAAGTCGCCGAACGCCAGCCCGTGCGCGCTGGCCGAGCTGGAGCGGTGCGCGGCGCCGTGCGCGGGCCAGCAGAGCGCCGAGGAGTACGCGCCCGCGCTCCGGGCGGTCGACTCGCTGGTGGCCGGGCACGACACCCACCCGCTGCACCGGCTGGCCCTGCGGCTGTCGGAGCTGGCCGAGGCCCGCCGGTTCGAGCAGGCCCGCGCCGACCGCGACCGGATGCGCACCCTGGTCCGCGGCCTGGACCGGGGCCAGCGGATGGCCGCCCTGGCCGGGATCGCCGAGCTGGTCGCCGCCCGCCCGGACTCCCTGGGCGGCTGGGAGTTCGCGGTGGTCCGGCACGGCAGGCTCGCCTCGGCCGGGGTGGCCCGGCGCGGGGTGCGGCCGATGCCGGTGGTGGAGGCGCTGGTGGCCTCGGCGGAGACGGTGCTGCCCGGCGCGGGCCCGCTGCGCGGCGCGATGGCCGAGGAGGTGGCGATCGTGCTGCGGTGGCTGGACCGGCCGGGCACCAGGATGGTCCGGTGCAGCAGCCCGTGGGCCGAACCCGCGCACTCGGCCGCCACCTGGCGCGGCTGGCTGGACCGCGCCGACGCCGCCCGCGACAGCGAGTTCGACCGCGACTGACCGGTCACCCGCCTGCGAGTCCCGGGCGACACACCGGCCCGTTGCACGGACGGCCACAGAGTCTGCACGCGCGGTCACAACCGAGTCTTTCGACTGCCACCTGATTTCGGTAATTCTCAACCGACCTGATCTGTTTCGAGTCGGAAGGAAACATCGATGGCACTCCCGTCCCGCCGCACCCTGCGGACCGCCGCGGTCGCCCTGGTGGCGGCCACCGCGCTCGGCGGCCTCGCGGCCACCACCGCCCAGGCCGACACAGCGGGCGCGCTCAGCGGCAGCGGCACGATCAGCGACCCGTGGAACCCCACGCGCGCCGCGCACATCACGTGCAGCTCGGCGACCCTGTTCGCGAACTACTCGCCGAGCGCGGGCCACCGCGACCCCATCGCGACGCTGACCCAGGGCAACTACATCGGCGTCCGCTACATCACCTCGAACAACTACTCCGCCGACGTCTTCTGGCACGGCACCAGCCAGTGGGGCTTCCTGCTGCGCAGCTGCTTCTCCCTCAACTGACCCCGCCCACCCCACGTCGAGGAGTTCCCGTGTCCTTCCGCCGCACCACCACCGCACTCGTCGCGGCCGCGCTGAGCACCACCGCCGCGATCGCCGCCGCCCCCACCGCCTCCGCGGGCACGGTCTACGAGATCTGCGCCGACTCGCTCTACGTCCGCACCCAGCCCGCCGGGGTCATCATCGGCACCCTGTTCCGCGGCGAGCACTTCGAGCTGTCCCGCTACTCCGAGAAGGGCTGGGCCGAGGGCTACGCCATGGGCCACGTCAACCAGCGCGGCTGGGTCCAGGGCGGCTGGTTCTGCTAAACCGGTAACGCACCGTCACACTCCCCGATAGACCCGTGGGGTCATTCGGGTCTATCGGGGAGAGGACGCTGGTGAAGTCACTACGCCGAGTTCTCATCTGGGCACCCCCGACCACCACGATCGGGTCACCCGGGTCGCCCGCCCACACCTGCCCCACCAAGCCCCCGCTGCCCGCCGCGTCCGCCGCCCGGTGCCGCCGCCACCAGGCCAGGGCCCTCGCCACCCGCGACCCCCACCTCGCCCGCCGCCTCGGCATCGGCCGCCCCGACCTCGGCCTCGGCTACGACGACGGCGGCCTGGTCGAACTCGGCGGTGCCCCCGCCGCCACCATCGCCCGCCTCTGCGGCCTCACCCGCACCGAGGCCGACCGCATCGTCACCACCCGCGCCACCTCCCACGACCTGGACGACCTCCTGGTCGCCGCCGACGTCCCGGTCAGCCAGTGGGGCATGGTCCGCGACCGAGCCCTCCTCCACCCCCAGGGCCCGCCCCCACCGGACGACCGTCCACTGTGAACTGTGCCGACCGCCACCCGGCCCCGACATGACAGCCACCACGAGACGGGCGAGGGAACGACGCCGGACAGTCTACAAAGGACATCCGGGAACCCTGATTTCCGAACGGGGGAAACGCAACCGACGAACGACCGGCGCGGCACCCGGCAAACCCCGGGCCACACCGGACACGATCAGATAACGCGGTAACACCCTCGCCTTACCCGCCGATCTACCCGGCACGGGCGAGCCAGGGTCCACACAGGGCTCCCACCGAATGGAAAGGGCGCATGGGATGGACATCGCTGAGCGCGCGCAGGCACTGGCGCAGCGGATCAAGCAGCACAAGGCGGGCATCGAGACCGAGGAGGCGACCAAGAACGCCTTCGTGATGCCGTTCATCAGCACGGTGCTCGGCTACGACGTGTTCGACCCGGCCGAGGTCATCCCGGAGTTCACCGCCGACGTCGGGACGAAGAAGGGCGAGAAGATCGACTACGCCATCGCCCACGGCGGCCAGGTGCAGATCCTCATCGAGGCGAAGAAGGTCAACGACCCGCTGCGCATCGAGCACGCCTCCCAGCTCTACCGGTACTTCGCCGCCACCAACGCCCGCATCGCGATCCTGACCAACGGCGAGGTCTACCACGTCTACACCGACCTCGACGCGCCGAACCGCATGGACGCCAAGCCGTTCCTCGTGCTCGACTTCGCCGACATCGACGCCACCCTGCTGCCGGAGCTGGCGAAGCTCACCAAGGAGACCTTCGACCTCGACTCGGTGCTCAGCGCCGCGGGTGAGCTCAAGTACATCGGGCAGATCAAGCGCATCCTGGCCACCCAGTTCAAGGAGCCGGAGGACGAGTGGGTGCGCTTCCTGACCACCCGCGTCTACGACGGCGCGTTCACCCAGCGGGTGCGCGAGCAGTTCCAGCCGCTGGTGGAGAAGGCCACCCGGCAGTTCCTCAACGAGCAGGTCAACGACCGGCTCAAGAGCGCGCTGGGGAGCCCGGACATCATCCTCCCCGTCCCCACGGCCTCGGTCGCGCCGGTGGTCGAGGACGAGCAGGCGAACGAGGTGGGCGGGGACGTCGTCACCACCGAGGAGGAGTTGGAGGGCTTCCGGGTGGTGCGGGCCATCGTGTGCAGCGAGGTGCCGAGCGACCGGGTGGTCGCGCGGGACACCAAGACCTACTTCGGGGTGCTGTTCGACGACAACAACCGCAAGCCCATCGCCCGCCTGTGGTTCAACCGGAGCCAGAAGTACCTGGGCGTCTTCGACGAGAACAAGAACGAGACCCGCCTGCCCATCACCACGGTGGAGGACATCTACGGGCACGCCGCGCACCTGCGCGCCACCGCCGCCCGCTACGCCGGTGTGCGCGAGCCGGTCACACCGGTGGCATAGGCACCTCAGGGCAGCCGGTCGAGCACCCACCGGACCAGCGGTTCGGTCAGCAGGCCGTGCGGCAGGTTCTCCTCCGCGCACCGGAACTCGTGGAACGGCCCGGGGAGCCCGTCGACCGGGGTGTGGGGGTTGTCCAGGGAGAGGGCGGCCGCGCTGGTGGTGGGGACGAAGCAGCCGGAGCGGTGTTCGCGCGGGATCGTCGCGCCCAGGGCGTCCGCGACCTGGCCGAAGAACTCGGCCGTTCCCCCCGGTGCGCCGTCCAGGGCCGGGACGTCGGTGGTGGTCGGGTGGCGGACCTCCAGCAGGGCGCTCATCGCCCCGATCGCCGCGTCGGTTCCCCGGTCGGGTTGGAAGCGGGCGGTGGCGGCTGCCAGGGGGCCGAGGTTCCAGTCGAACGCGGTGGCGCCCGCGGGCAGGGGTGGGCCCACCCCGGTGCCGGTGCCGCAGGACAGCCCGACCATGCGCACCCGCCGGGGGAAGTCCCCGATGCGGCGCAGGTCGTCGAGGAACTGCTTGCGCAGGGGGGATTGCACCGGCCCCGAGTACTTAGCGTCCCGGACCCAGGCCCCGAGGAGTTGTTGCGCGGCCGGGGCGCGGAGGAGTTCCGCCCGGTCCCCCGCGCCGGGGAACCGGCCGAAGAAGTGGGCCAGCTGTTGGAGGATCAGGGGGATCCAGGCGCCGTCGTGCGGGGTGTCGCAGGACAGGTAGACGTCGGTTTCGTGGTCGTGGCCGTCGGTTTCGAGGAGGGCGAGGGCGTAGCGGGCGAGCAGGCCGCCGGAGCCGATGCCGCCGACGGTGAGCGGGGCGGTGCCGGTCCGCTCGGCAGCGGCCCGGCGCACGCACTCGGCGAGGGCGCCCGCGTTGGCCTGCAGGTAGGTCTGTCGTTCGGCGAACCCCACCAGGACCACGTCGTACCCGGAGGCCAGCAGGTCGTCGACGAGCGCGTCGCCGGTCAGGCGGGTCACCGGGTCCGCGCTGGGGCCGTGGCCGTGCGCGTCGGCCAGGATGACGGGTTTGCGCGGGGACCGGTTGCCGCGGCCGAGGTGCACCAGGGCGCGCCCGCGGGCGTGGACGCCGTTGTAGCCGCGTCCGTCGACCAGGTCCCACACCGCGTCCGGGGTGCGCGGGCGCGGGCGGGCCGCTCCGACGTCGAACCAGGCGCCGGGGGCGACCGCCCGGCCGACCACCGCGATGTCGCCCGCGCCGGGCTCGGCCGGGGCGACGAGTTCCACGTCGACCCGGGCACCCGTCATCGCCACCGTAGTTCCCCCCACCGGTTCCGGGCGTCGACATTAGCGACGCGGGCAGCCGGGCGCATGGAGGTCTTCGGGTGACAGCGGGACACCAATGGTCGTACCACTGGCAGCGCAGCGTCACCACGACCAGCGGGTCACCCCACTCGGGCGGACATGCGGGCGCCTCGTGCCGCAACCCTTCCGATGACAGGCAAGCCCCACCAACACAGCACAACATCTGGAGCCTAGAAAGCCAACCGTTACCACATGTTGTGTTTACGCCGTTTCATCCCGAGCGCCTCATACCCCGTGTCATCAATTCCTCATACCTCCCGCGCCAGGGTGGACGTGGAGCGGCGCCCGGCCGCACCGGGACGGGAGGGACACGATGTCACCGGCACCGATGTCGCCAGCCGACGCTACCGCCGCACGGGCCGCGGATGGGCGCTCGACGTGGATCCGACCGGAACCGGCCACGCGGCCCGACGCCACCCCGCTCCGGAGGTCGCCCCGATGACCGCCGTCTTCCCCGACTTCCCCGAGGGGCCCGCGGACCCGGCGCCGCGGCTGACCACCGTGAGCACCGGGGTGGACGGGCTCCTCGCCTGCGCCGCCCAGGAGGTGCTGGTGCTCAGCGACCAGGCCACCGCGGCGGGTCCGTTCGGGCCGGTGCGCCGGATCGACCACTGGAACCTGCGGCGCGGCGTGCGCTACCGGGTCGTGGCCCCGGACAGCGCGCGCACCGCGCCGGGCCTGGCACCCCGGCTGGGCGGGCTGGTCGCGGCGGGTGCCGACACCCGCACGGTGCCCGAGGTGCCCGCGGTGGCGCTGGTCGTCGACGGGTCGGTGGTGGTCGTGCCCGCCGAGGGCGGTGTGGGCGCGGCCGTGGTCCGGCTGCCGGGTGTGGTCACGGCGCTGACCGCGCTGTTCGAGCGGGTGTGGGCCGGGGCGGTGCCGCTGCCGGGTTCGCCGCTGCCGGGCTCGGCGAAGCCCGGTGCGCGGGAGCGCGAACTGCTGGCCATGCTGACCGACGGGTGCACCGACGAGGCGGCCGCGGTCCGGCTGGGCGTGTCGGTGCGGACGGTGCGCCGGATGGTCTCCGACCTCATGCGGCGGCTGGGCGCGCGCAGCCGGTTCCAGGCGGGCGCCAAGGCCGCCGAACGGGGCTGGCTGCCCGGGGACTGATCCCGCCGGTGTGCCCGCTCAGCAGTGGGTGGCGGCCAGGTCGTCGAGAACGGCGCGGTTGAGCCGAAACGCCAGGTTCGCCTCGGCGATCAGGGCGTCGCACTCCCCCGGCCGCCACGGCGTCTCGTCGAGGAGGGCGCGGTAGCGGTCGCGGAACGGCTTGGGCTTGCCGATGCCGTCGAAGCAGTAGGAGCGGACACCGTCGACCTCCAGGCCGTAGGCGTCGCGGAGCCTGCGCCGGATGACCTGCCCGCCGGAGAGGTCACCGAGGTAGCGGGTGTAGTGGTGCGCGACGAAGGCGGCGCGGTCGGTGGAGCAGACCGCGCGCAAACGCTCCACATAGGACGTGGTGGCGTCCAGGGCGCGCACGTGCCCGCGCCAGTCCCGGCCGAGCAGCCAGGCCAGGTCGGCCTCCAGGGCCGGGCTGCGCCGCAGCGGGTCCAGCACGAACCGGCCGACCACCGGGTCGCCGCGCCAGACCTCGCCCGCCTCCTCCAGCGCGGAGTGGAACAGGTGGCCCTGCCCGAGCAGCGCCGCGTACGCCTCGCGCCCCAGGTCGCCCCTGAGCAGCGCCTCGACGAACGGCGACCGCTCGGCCCGCTCGTGCTCGTCCCTGGTCGCCGCCCGCAGCCGCGCCGCGAAGCCGTCCGCCACCGTCACCGGACGAGGGCCTCCACCAGTCGGACCGCCGCCGCACCGGCCCGCGCGACGTCGCCGTCGAGCCGGTTGCGGTAGGCCGCCTGGAAGTAGAGGCCGTCGACGAGCAGCCACACCCGCTCGGCCAGCTCACCGGACGGGTCCAGTTCCCCCGCCACGGCGTCGATCGCGGCCCGGCTCGCCCCCAGGTAGTCCTGGGCGACCCGGGCGGGCGCGGCGTCGGCGTCGTCGGGGAACTCGGCGAGGTAGTTGCGGAAGGCGCAGCCGCGGAACCCCGGCTCGGCCACCTTCGCGGCGACCTCGGCCACCAGCGCGACCAGCACGTCCGCGGGGGTGCGCGCGTCCACCAGGGCCAGCCGGGCGGCGCGGTCGCGCACGTCGCGGGCCGCGGCCAGGTAGGCGGCGACCAGGTCGGCCTTCTCCGGGAAGTGCTGGTACAGCAGGTTCTTCCCGGTGCCCGCCTCCTGGATGATCCGGTTCATCCCGACCGCGCGCACGCCGTGCTCGTAGAACAGCCTGGCGGCGGCACCGAGGATGCGGTCCCGGGTGTCCGGTGCGGGGGTGCGAGCCATGCCCCCACCCTAGCGGACCACTCGGTCCGCCAGACCCGACCACCGGCGGACCCGCGGCGGACTGTCCTAAGCGGACTTGCGCACCAGGTTCGTGTACCCGGCGAGCGCCAACGTGGCCAGCCCCCACAGCGCAGCCTGGATGACCCAGATCACCACCGTGAACGCCTGCCCCCACCGGGTCCCGGTGTCCAGGTCGCACCGGCTGCGCAGCCCGGTCGGCCCCAGTGGCAGCCCCCGGTCGAGGCCCAACCCGACCAGTTCCACCGACGAGCACGCCACCCCCACCGCGGGCGAGGGCGACCCGGGCTGCACGGTCCGCTCGGCGGCGTGGTGCCCCGGCCGGGTGTCGACCTGCCCGGCGGTGTAGCCGAGCAGCCCGGCCGCGGTCACCGCCAGCAGCAGCGCCGCCGCCGTGCGCCGGGTCCGGTACCCGTACCCGGCCAGGGCGCCCCAGAGCCGGTGGGAGAACCGGGCCACCGGGCCGCCCACGGCCGCGGGCGAGCGCCGCAGCAGGTCGCCCTGCTGGGCGATGAGGATCCGCCGGGCGTTGCCGTCGTGCCCCGCCGCCCGCTCCACCGCCGCCAGCCGCTGGTACGGCGAGGCGTGGTAGGCCGTGGTGTGGCAGCGGACCAGGTGCAGCCACTGCCGCCAGTCGAGGTAGCCGATCGAACTGAAGCCGAAGTTGTCCAGCTCGACCCGGGCCGGGTGGTCGCAGTGGTCCTCGCGCGAGCCGTCCGGGCAGACCACCTCCGCGGGCAGGAAGACCGTCCCGTCCACCGTGCTCTCGTGCAGGTCGAGCACCGGCCCCGTCGGGTTCTCCAGGCGGGCGCCCGTGAACACCACCTGCCCGCCGAACCGCGACCCCACGAACCGCGCCGCCCCGCGCTCCCCCGCGCCGCGGATGCGGGCCCGCCGCAGGAAGAAGCCGCCGTCCAACCGCATCCGGGTGGCGTACAGCGCGGTGCCCGCGGTGCTGGTGAACTCCGCGTCGTCGGCGTCGAACTGCCCCCCGATGTGCGCGTCGAGCAACCGCACCTCCCCCTCGGCGCGGACGCGGCGCAGGAACAGCCCGCCGTCGACCCGGGCACCGTCGGCGACCAACCCGGCGATCCGGCTGCCGTCGAGGGTCAGGTACGGCAGCACCGCGCGCGTGGCGCGGATGGGCTCCTCCACCACGCAGTCCGCCAGGTGCAGGCCGACGACCGCCCGGACCTGGTCGAGGTCGAGCACCCCGACGACCCGCGCGCCGCGCACCCGCACCCCGCGCGGGTCGAGTTCGCCGTGCCTGCCCAGGAGCAGTTCCCGGATCAGGCCCGCGCGCACCACCACCGGGTCGTCGGCCGCGCCCTCGAACCACTCGCCGTCGGACATGGCCTGCACGAGGTCGTTCTCACCGTGGGTCACACCGGCAATTGTCGATCACCCCGCGTACCGGGCGTAGCGCGCCACGGATTCGCGCCCGTCCGGGGTGAACGGCCACGTCGGGTCCGCCAACCGGGCCAGCAGCTCCGCCCACGGCATCCACCAGCCCGCGGCCACCTCCGAGGGCTGGTGCCGGATCTCCCCGCCGGGGTGGTCCGCCTCGTAGACGCACGCCAGGTAGTCCGCGGAGTCGTCGGCGTACCAGTACCGGAAGCACGGCCGGACAACGGTTTCCACGCCCAGTTCCTCCGCCAGCTCCCGCGCGGCGGCCAGGTCGGGCGACTCCCCCGCGGTCACCACCCCACCGGCCCACACGTCGTGCATCCCCGGGTACACGTCCTTCGTCAGGGTCCGCCGGTGCACGTACACCCGCCCCTCCCGGTCCCGCAGCAGCACCTGCGTCGCCGCGTGCGGCAGGTTCTCCGCCCGGACGCGGCTGCGCGGCGCCGTCCCGACCACCCGCCCGCGCAGGTCCCCCCGCGCGTACAGGTCGACCAGCTCATCCACCGACGACCTCCAGCGTCCGCCGCGCCAGCGCCAGCAGCGCCCGACCAGCCGGGCTGCCCGGCCCGGTCGCCCGCCACGCGAACGCCAGCCGACCGCTCAGCGCGGGCGAGGTGATCGCCAGCGGGTGCAGGTCCGGCCGCGACCGGGCCAGCGAGTCCGGCAGGATCGCCACGCCCAGCCCCCGCGCGGCCAACTGCGCCAGCAGCACCGGGTCACCCGCCTCGAAGGCCACCGCGGGGGCGAACCCCGCCGCCGCGCACGCCGCGTCGAGGTGCGAGCGGATACCCGTGCCCGGCGGGAGGCTGATCAGCGGCAGCCCATCCAACTCGGCCAGCCGCACCGACGACCGCCCCGCCAGCGGGTGCCCGCGGCCCACCGCGGCGGCGATCGCCTCGTCGGCGACGACGAGGGCGTCCAGGTCGGCGGGCGGATTCGGGCCGAGCGAGACGATCGCCGCGTCCAGGGTGCCCGCCCGCAGCCGCTCGACCAGCACGTCCGAGGAACCCTCCACCAGGGTCATCTCCACGCCGGGGTGCGCGTCGTGGAAGGCGGCGAGCAGCGACGGCAGGTCCACCGCGTGCGAGGTCACCGTGCCCACCGCCACGCGCCCGCGCACCAGCCCGACCAGCTCGTCGACCGCCAGCCGCGCGTCCTCGACCGCGACCAGGGCGGCCCGCGCGTACGGCAGCACCGCCGCCCCGGCCTCGGTCAGCCGCACCGCCCGGGCGGACCGGTCCAGCAGCGGTTGGCCGAATTCCCGTTCCAGCTTGCGGATCTGCGCGCTGATCCCCGGCTGCGCCACGCGCACGCGCTCGGCGGCCCGGGTGAAACCACCCGCCTCCACCACCGCGACGAAGTATTCCAACTGCCGAAGCTCCATAATCGTCGATTATAGAACTCAGAAGAATCATCTCTTGGACTTCTGGCCGACCCCACCGCAGGGTGGAGGCATGACACAGGACAACGCCGAGACCCGGACCACGGCCACCGAGCCGGAGCAGGTGGCCCGCCTCTTCGTCGAGCGGTTCAACGCCGGTGACGCCGAGGGCCTGGCCGAGCTGTACGAGCCCGACGCGGTGATGGCCCACCCGCCCGGCGCCCGCACCGAGGGCCGCGCGGCGATCCAGGCCGTCTGCGCCGAGATGATGGCCCACATCCCGGAGCTGACCCTGCTCGACGGCCTCCCCGCGGTCCGCAACGGCGACCTCGCCCTCACCTCCACCCGCTCCGCCGACGACGCCCCCGGCCGGGTCCAGCTCGTCCGCCGCCAGCCCGACGGCCGCTGGCTGCGCGTCCTCGACCGCCCCGAGGTGCCGCACGAGGTCTGACACGGAACCGCGGTCGCGGACGATGCGTCGGACGGGGCAGACCGGACGAGGCAGGAGCAGTCGTGGCAGAACCGACCTTCGGGTTCGACGGGGCGCGGACCGAGCAGGAGCTGGAGCGCTGGGCGGCGGGCGTGACCGCCAAGGCCGAGCGCTACCAGGAGATGCAGCGCCAGGTCACCGGCGTCACCGGGACCGCGGTCTCCCGCGACGGTGTGGTCACCGTCGTGGTCGACTCCGGGGGCGCGGTGACCGACATCCGCTTCACCGACGGCATCCGCAACCACACCGGCGACGCGCTCTCCCGCCTGGTGTCGGAGACCATGCGCACCGCCCAGTCCCGCATCACCGACCAGGTCGCGGAGATCATGCGCACCACCGTCGGCGACGACCCGGCGACGGTGGAGGCGGTGGTCTCCAACTACCGCAGGCGCTTCCCCGAGCCGGAACCCGAGGACCGCCCGCGCGAGCAGCGCCGCCGCGAGGACTTCGACGACGACGACTTCGGCGACAACCCGTTCCGGCGCTGAGAGGACCCGCGACATGCCAGACGGCTACGACGTCCTGCCGGACGAACTGCGCAACCACGCGGGCAAGCTCGCCGCCCTCGGCGAACGGCTCGGCACCGCGGTGGACGCGGCGAGCCAGGTCACCCTGGGCACCCAGGCCTACGGGGTGATCTGCCAGTTCTTCGTGCCCGTCGTGCAGGCGGTCAGCCAACCCGGGGTCGACGCACTGGCCGAGGCAGCGGGCTCGATGGACGCCACCGCCAACGGCGTCCGCGCCAACGCGGTCTCCTACGACACCACGGAGCAGGCCAACACCCGGCCGTTCACCGGGGGCCGGTGATGACGAACCCGCTGATCGCCCAGCGCCAGGATTCCACCACCGCCTACAGCGGCATCGGCCTCGCCGAGTCCGCGATGGACATCTACCACGGCGTGGAAGGCGGCTCCTGGGTCGAAGGCGGCCTCGGGGTCGTCGGCACCGGCCTGGAGATGCTGTCGCTGGCGCTGGACCCGGTGGGCACGCTGCTGCAGTACGCGGTGTCCTGGTTGATGGAGCACGTCAAGCCGCTGTCGGACGCGCTGGACTGGCTGGCCGGTGACGGCGACCAGATCGCGGCGTACGCGGCCACCTGGAAGAACGTCGGCACCGAGACCGCCGCCATCGCCGCCGACTTCGCCACCGAGGTGGTCAACGGCACCGCGGGCTGGGAGGGCCCGGCCGCCGACGCCTACCGCGCGTTCGCCAAGGACAAGCAGGACAAGATCGCCGCCGCGGGCACCGGCGCCAACACCATCGGCACCGTCGTCGAGGTCGTCGGGATGCTGGTCGGCGCGGTCCGCGAGATCGTGCGCGACCTGGTCGCCGAGTGCGTGGCCACGCTGATCGCCCGCATCCCGCAGTGGGTGGCCGAGATCGGCGGCACGCTGGGCATCGCCACCCCGCACGTGGTGGCCTCGGCGGTGGCGCTGATCAGCAAGTGGGTCAACCGGATCAAGGACTTCATCACCAAGCTGACCCGCTCCCTGGACAAGCTGCGCCCCCTCATGGGCAGGCTCGGCGAACTCTGGGACTCCCTGCGCGACGCCCTGCGCAAGACCCCCGGCACCCCCGACACCACCCCGACCACCCCCGACGCGGTCCGCACCCCCACCTCGGTCTCCGACGTCCTCGACGGCGCCCCCGACGCCACCCGCTCCACCCCCGCCACCCCGAACGCCCCGTCGACCACCACGGACGCCCCGGGTTCGAGCGCTCCCACGACCACGACCCCCTCCGGCGCGAACACCCCGTCCCACGTCGAAACCCCCACCGGCGGCGCCCCGCCGACCGCGCACACCCCCTCGGGCAGCACGGTCCCCTCCGGCGCCACCACCCCGTCAGCCGCCACCCCCTCGACCGGGACCCCCACCGCCCCGGGCACCCACGCCCCCGGCGGCACCACCCCGTCGGGCACCCCCACCACCCAGACCGGCGGCGGTTCGGGCGGCAACAACGGTGGCGGCGGCCAACCCCCGCCCAGCGCGCCCACCGACCCGCCACCCCCGCCGAAGAAGCTCCCCGACGACCTGACGCGACCCCAGGACCTGACCAGGATCGAGGGCACCGTCACCAGGGACGGCAACGGCCTGATCACCCACGTCGACGGCAAGCCGATCAAGGACTACCTCGACGAGGTCGCCACCCGGCGCACCGACGAGATCCGCGGCATGAGGGACACCGGCGAAGCCAGTCAGAAGATGTCCGGCCCGGTGAACTCCGTCGGCGTGGACACCAGGACCGGTGAGGTGCTGGAGGCGATGAACGGGGGTTCGCGCACCGACGTCATCCCACCGGAGCGCGTGCACCCGGTCATCCAGCAGCGGCTCGACGAGATGCGCGAGGCGGGCCCCTACCCGCAGTACAACCGGGACGGCACCCCCCAGCTCGGCCGCGACGGCAACCAGGTCGTGTCCCCTACCCGCACGGTGACGAGCCGCTGCGGCACGCCGAGGTCAAGGTGGTCAACGAACTGCTGTGGCGCCGCGGCCCCGACGCCGACGCGAGCGTGATGTCGGAGTTCCGCGTGGACAACCGCTTCCCGTTCCGGCGCGAAGGCCCCATGCAAGCGCCCTGCTGCGCGAACTGCCATAGACTCCTCGAAGGCACCCCCAGCAACGCGGGCCGGTTGACCTTCCCCAAGGGGCACCCCGACCAGACGCTCATCCCGGAGTGAGAAGACGATGCGAGTCGACGTCAACGACGTGGAGATGGACGACGACCTCAAGGTCTACCTGCGGGGCGAACCGTTCACCGGTGAAGTGGTCGAGCACGACCCGGACGGCAGGCTCATCGGCCTGACGACGTACTTCAACGGCGTCGAGGACGGCCCCTCCGCGGCGTGGTACCCGGACGGCACCCCGCGCGCTAAGGGCGAGGCCGTCAACGGCATGGGCGTCGGCGTCCACGAGACCTGGTTCCCCAACGGCCGACTGGCCGCCCAGGACGAGTTCGACGGCACCGGTCGCCACCTCGCCCGTCGCCGCTGGGACGAGGCGGGCGAGCTGATCGAGGACAAGGACTACCGCCCGTGACCCCACCCCGCGTCGACTTCGACGACGTGGTCACCGAAGACGACCTCAAGGTCACCCACGACGGCAAGGCCTTCACCGGCGAGGTGGTGGAGCGCGCCAGGAGCGGCCGGGTCGTCGCACTCACCACCTACTCCAACGGCATCGAGGACGGCCCATCCGCCGAGTGGTATCCCTCGGGCGAACGCAAGGCAGCGGGCTCGGTCCGCTGGGGGATGGCGGTCGGCCTGCACGAGGAGTGGTACCGCAACGGCCGACTGGCGGCCCAGGACGAGTTCGACGACAGGGGCAGGCACCTGTCCCTCCGCCGCTGGGACGAGTCGGGCACCCTCGTTGAAGAACGCGTCTTCACCCGCTGACCACGCGAGTCGAGAACAGGATCTGCCACGGACAGCAAGCTCACCCCCGAGGAAGCGGTGGCCCAGCAGCTCGCGCTGGCCCCCCGCGTGATCAGCCACGCCCCACCCGGCTTCGCCCCCACCACCGCCGCGGGCCTCGACGTCGCCTACGAGGGCGACACCGGCCGCCTCGCCGCCGCCGCGGTCTGCGTCGACATCGCCACCGGCAAGACGGTCGACCAGGCCGTCATCCTCGACACGACGGATTTCCCCTACATCCCGGGCCTTTTCGCCTACCGGGAGCTGCCCTCGCTCCTCAAGGCCCTGGCGGCGCTCACCACCGCACCGGACCTCCTCGTCTGCGACGGGCAGGGCCGGGCCCACCCCCGCCGCTTCGGCCTCGCCTCCCACGCGGGCCTGGAAACCGGCATCCCCTCCATCGGCGTGGGCAAGAACGCCTTGGGCGAGTTCACCGCCCCCGCCCCCGAACGCGGCTCGTGGACCCCCCTCACCGACGACGGCGAGGTCATCGGCCGCACCCTGCGCACGCAGGCCGGCGTGAAGCCCCTCTTCGTCTCCGTCGGCCACCGGATCGACCTGGACACGGCGACGGCCCTGGTGCTCACCCTGTGCCGGAAGTACCGCCAGCCGGAAACCACCAGGGCCGCCGACCACCTGTGCCGCGAAGCCCTCAAGGGCGGCTGAGGCTCAGAGGTCGCTGCTCGTGGCGAACGGGTCGAAGGAGTCGTCCTCCTCCACGGCGGTGGCGATGGCTTCCCGGTTCTCCTCGGCCATCCGCTCCAGGTGCCCCCGCAACAGCGCCGCGTTGGGCGAGTCGCCCGCGAAGACCGCCTGCCAACTGTCCCTCCCGGACTCGATGCGGCGGGCCAGCTCGCGCATGTCGTCCCCCAGGTCACCGCGGGCCGCGGCCTCCTGGAGCGCCCGCATGGCCTCGGGCGAGGGTTCGTTGCGGCGCTGGAACCGGTAGAGGTCCTGCTGGGCGCGCTCGATCACACCGTCGAGTTCGGCCCTGGCGGCGCGGATGCGGTCCTCGGGGGTGGTCACCGGCCCGCCCCGGCCGGGACGGGTGCGCCCGCGGGGGCGGGCGGCAGGGACTCGGCGGTGAAGGTGGCGACGCAGAGCTTGATCGAGTCGATGACGAGGGTGAGGAAGTTCCAGAACACGGTGATCACCTTGCGGGCGTTGTTCACCATCGTGATGGCTTCCTTGACCGACTCGATCAGCTTCCACTGCCCGTAGAAGGGGATGGAGGCGTTGCTCAGGCCCGCGGACACCACGGAGATCACGGTCTTGATGATGTCGACGACGCACTGGGCCATCTTCACGGCCTGGTCGACCATGTCGACGAGGTGGTCCGACATCACCCGCATCTTGGCGGCCTGGTCGGCCAGCGCGGTGCCCCACTTGCCCATCTGCCCCGCGGACGCCGAGGCCGCCGCCCCGGTCCAGGTGGCGGTGATCGCCGCCGCGCCGGAGCGCAGGTTCGCCTCGACGGCCTCCACGCACGCCGCGACGCAGTCCCAGGCGGAGGCCTGCATCGAGGCCTTCCGCACGTCACCGGCGATCCACTTGGTGACGTACTCGCGCGGGTCGGGCCCGCCGACCCAGACGATCAGGTCGCACACCTTGTCCAGGATCCAGCCGAAGGACACCTCGGGCAGGGTGGCGCCCGACGCGCTGGGCGCGGTCAGCTTCCCCTGCGCGGACGCGACGTCGTCGAACCCGTTCGCCACACCGTCGTCCGAGGAGTGCAGGACACCCGTGCCGCCGAGTTCGACGAACCGGTCCCGCCCCTGCTTGTCGGCGTCGCGGTAGGCATCGGCGCAGGAGGTGAGCGCGCCCTGCTCCAGGCCGAGACCGCTGCCGTCCTTGCCGAGGATGTCGTGCACCTTCGTCAGCAGGCCCGCGTAGTCGCCGGTGATCAGCTCCAGGATGGCGCCGAAGTCGGCGTCGGCGATGTTGCCCGTCGCGTACGCCTGCGCGGCCCCGCAGTCGGTCGACGCCCGCCCGGTCTGGGCGGCCCACCCGCGCAGGTCGGCCAGTTCCACGGTCACATCGGTCACGCCGGTTCCCCCGTCATCGTGTTTTCCAGAAGAGCACCAGGTAAGCCGCCTGCGCCACGACCACCCCGAGGATGACCGCCCACTGCGCCCCGAACGACCACTTCCGCCGCACCGCCACACCCACCAGCACCACCCCCACAGCCCCGGCCACCACCCCGGCGACCGCCCACCCCAGCACACCGGACGTGACCCCCACAACGGGAACGACCAGCGAGAACAGCACGGCGCCGATCAGCAACCAGTCGCGCAGGAACCCCTCGGCCAGCGCGACCGCGAACCGGGGCACAGCACGCCACCACGCCCGTCGCCGCTCGTCCCCCACCGAGTCGTCCACCTCACCGGCCGCCCGGTGCGCGGCCTCGAAGAACGGCCCGTCCTCCCGCTCGACCACCCCGACTCCTCTCCCCGCCGATACCTCCGACGCCCACCTCCACCGCCGGGTTCCCCACCACCGGTATTTTCCCTCCCGCAACCGGAGGAGGCCCCATGCGCATCATCGTCGACGACCTGAGCGGCCCGAAAATCGCCCACCTGCTCACCGAACACCTCGCCGACATGCGCGCGATCACCCCCCTGGAGAGCAAGCACGCCCTGGACCTTGACGGTCTCCGCACCCCCGACATCACCTTCTGGTCAGTCCTCGACGACAACACCCCGGTCGCCTGCGGCGCGATCAAACGCCTCGACGAAACCCACGCCGAACTCAAGTCGATGCGCACCGCGACAACCCACCGCGGTCGAGGCATCGCCGCCCGACTGCTCGACCACATCCTCACCGAATCCCGGCGAATGGGCTTCACCCGCCTGAGCCTGGAAACCGGCTCAGCCGACTTCTTCACCCCGGCGAGGACCCTCTACGAACGCGCAGGCTTCACCTACTGCGAACCCTTCGCCGACTACCGACCCGACCCGCACAGCGTCTTCCTGACCAGAACCCTCTGACGACGCGTTCGCGCCCCGGTCAGGACTCGATGTCGATCAGCGCCGGATAACCGCGTGCCCGCAACCGAACCGGCGCGGCATAAGTGCCGTCGCGCAGCAGGTTCGGAGTGGTGAATGTCGCCCGCTGGACGGCACCGTCTTTCAGGAAGACCAATACGTGACCGCGCTGGGTGAACTCGTCCTCCATGGGAACGGGAACACCGACCTGCTTCTCCACGAAGTTCCGGCTGACCGGCTCCGGGGAAACGTAGACGGTGTCCCAGTCGCCGCCTGCGAGATCACTCAGCAGCACCTCCCCACCGTTCTGCCGCAACTCGCGCAGACTGGCGGAGAGCTGTTCGTCCTCAGTCAACCGATGACCTCCATTCGAGCACCCCGTCAGCAAGACGGCGAGAGCGACGAGCAGGGCGACGAGCGTTCTAGTTGTCATAGGTGCCGTAGCTGTCGCCGTCGCCACCGGGGTTGTACCCACCTGATGTGTCATCCTCGTACTCGCCCTGCGCCTTGGGGTCGTTCCCGCCGGTCGCCGGATCGTCCTGGGCGCGGCCCGTCTCACCGATGGGCACCTCGTTGCTGGGCACCAACCTGCCGTCCGAGCCGACGACAACCATCTCACCGTCACGAACCGCCTTGTCGATGTGCTCCTTCAGCTCTTCCGGTCCCGCGTCGGGGTGCTCCGCCGCGATCCGCCGCCCGACTTCGTTGTTGTGCAGGTCCATCGCTTCAGCGGTGGCACTGTTGGTGTCCACGCGTTCGTGGGCGGTGGTGTACTGCGCCGCCCACTCCGGCCCGAACCTGTTCGCCAACATCGCGTTCCAATAGGCGTGGCGGAAGGCATCGGAGTGCCCATCGGTGATCCCCGCACCCCCGAATACGTTCTCGGCGTCGTGGATGGCGGTCCTGTAGATGTCGTAGGCGTCCTTGGTCCCCGCCAGCCCGATGTCATCGAGCATGGCAGCCTCCCCGGCCGTCATCTTCTGGGGTTTGATCCCCATCTGCTCCAGCGCCCACCCCAGCATCCCGTCCGGGTACATGACGACCCCGCCGGGGTCGACGGTGACGTTGTACTTCCTCAACAACTCGTCGTGGAAACCACCTTGCCGCTCTCCCGCCGAAGCGGCATCGGCGAGCGAGACGGCACCTCCATCGGTGACACCGTCCGCGGCCACCTTGTCCAGCACACCCGACAGGAAACCGTCGACCTCGTCCGCCAACCGCGTGACCACCCGAACCCGTTCCCGGAGATCAGCCGCAACAGCTTCCTCATCGGCACCCCCGGCACCCACTCCAGCAGCCCGGACGACCTGCCCACCGTCATCGACGACGAACCCGTGGGCACCCGCGACCTCATCGACTTCCCGGACCAACCGCTCGATCACCACCACCGAGTCCGCCGCATCCCCCACAGCACGCCGAGCCGCCGCGATCCCGGCGACGATGTGCTCCATCCGATCAGCCAACCGGTCGCGCTCGGTGTGAGCGGCCTGCGCGGCTTCCCCCTGCCACCCGTCAGGAACCCCCGCGGCCGCCAGCTCGTCACCGGTCCCGACAAGCACCTGCCCATCGCTGTTGAGCACCCCGACAGCCACGTCCAGCGGACCAGCCCGCCACTGCCGAACATCCCCGAAATCGACCATCACCCCACCCCACCACGGAACGCAGCCGCGGCCTCAGCCTCATTCGCCTCGTACAACTCGGCCGATGCCGTGAGCTCGCGCGCATACCCCCGCGTTTCCACCACCCACGCGGCCAACCGCGTCCGCCAGTGATCCCCCGCGCCAACCGCACTCCGCGCGGTCCGAGAACCCGGCAGAGCACCGCCCACACTCCGGATCGCCGCATCGGGATCAACTCCACTGGCGACATCGGCCGCTTCCCCCGCGGCCCCGGCAGCACGCCGGATCTCCCCGGTGACAACGTCATATCCGTTCGGCACGCAAGCCCCCTCTCAACGCCGGGACCAGCCAAGAGCACAACACCCCCACTTCACGGCCAAATCAGCATGTATCACCCAAACAGGCTAATTCGCACCGATCAGGCAGTGGCATCAAGGCTGTGCCCGGGTACCACGTCTGCGTCCGAACCGCTGGAGGAAGGAGGCGACGGTGCGGGACGCGTCACAGCAGCGCGTCGAACTCGATCCGGACCAGAGCCCATCAGTGGATCACCACCTTGCCCGCCCGAGGCGACCAACCACTTGAGGTCGTCGCGATCCACCGGGGACAGCCTGCTCGTGGCCAGCGCAACGCACTCCCCGGCCGCGCTCTCCCCGGCGATCAACTTCTGGACCGCAGGTGTCGATCCCAGAACCGTTCCGAGAGGAGTCGGACCTGCCGACCCGAGACCGTGGTGTCACGCCTTCAGGTAGGCCAGCACGGCCAGCACCCTGCGGTGGCCCGCGTCCGTGGTGGGCAGGCCGAGCTTGGTGAAGATGTTGCCGATGTGCTTGTGCACGGCGCCGTCGCTGATCACCAGCAGGGCGCCGATCGTGGCGTTGGAGTGGCCTTCGGCCATCAGCCCCAGCACCTCGCGCTCGCGCGGCGTCAGGCGCAGCAGGGGGTCGTCGGCGCGCCTGCGCACCAGGAGTTGGGCCACGACCTCGGGGTCCAACGCCGTGCCGCCCGCGGCGACCCGCTCCAGGGCGTCCAGGAAGTCGGCCACCTTGCCCACCCGCTCCTTGAGCAGGTAGCCGACACCGCCCGCGCCGTCGGCCAGCAACTCGGTCGCGTAGCTCTCCTCCACGTGCGCGGACAGCACGAGCACCGGGAGCCCCGGCCACCGCTCGCGCGCCCGGACCGCCGCGCGCAGGCCCTCGTCGCGGAACGTCGGCGGCATCCGGACGTCCACCACGGCGACGTCCGGCCGGTCGGCGTCGAGCGCGGTCAGCAGGTCGTCGGGGTTGTCGACGGCGGAGGTGACCTCCATCCCCTCGGCGCGCAGCAGGTGCGTCAGGCCTTCCCGGAGCAGGGCGTCGTCCTCGGCGATCACTATGCGCACGGCTCATGGTCCCGCAGGGATGTCCACCCGCACGACAGTGGGTCCACCCGCGGGGCTGTCGATCCTGGTCGTGCCGTCGAACGCGGCCACCCGACCCCGGATGCCGGTCAGCCCGCTGCCGGGCGCCCGGTCGGCCCCGCCGCAGCCGTCGTCGGTGACCTCGACGACGAGCACGTCGTCCTCGTGGCGCAGGTCCACGGTGATCCGGTCGGCCCCGCTGTGCTTGACGGCGTTGGTCAGCGCCTCCGCTACGACGAAGTACGCCGCCGCCTCCACCGCCGCGGGCAGGCGCGGGATGGGGTGTTCCTCCAGGGTGCACGGGATCGCGCAGTGCGCGACCAGCGATGCCACGGCGCCCGTCAGCCCCCGGTCGGCCAGCACGGGCGGGTAGATGGCCCGCACGACCTCGCGCAGTTCGGCGAGCGCGTCGGTGGCCGCCTCCCTGGCGGCGGCGACCACCGGCAGCGCCGCGCCCGGGTCGCGGGTCAGCGCGCGCTCCACCATGCCCAGGTGCATCACCACCGCGACGATCCGGTTCTGCGTGCCGTCGTGCAGGCTGCGCTCGATGCGCCGCAGCTCGGCCCCGTGCGCCTCCAGCGCCGCCGCCCGCGTCGCGGTGACCTCGGCCAGGCGCTCGGTGAGCGTCCGCTTCGACGGCGCGAGCCTGGCCGCGCTGGTCCTCGCCCACCAGCGGGCCAGCGGCGGCACCAGCACCACGCCCAGCAGGCCGTACGCGGCGGCGACCAGCACCGCGACCCCCGCGCCCGCCCAGGACGCCACCGGGTTGTCGAACGTCGTGCTCGCGCCGGGCAGGAAAGGCCAGAACGCGGCCACGAACAGGTTCTGCACGACACCGGCGGGCGAGCCGATGGCCACCAACCCCGCGAACAGGCCGAGCGTGCCCTGCAGCGCCAGCCACTGGACGTCCCTGCGGTCGCGCGGGCTGGTCACCGCCTCCACGACGCCGGTGCCCGCGGCCGCGGGCGGCGGCGGGATCGTGGTCGCCAGGTACCGGCCGACGCGGTCCCGCTCGGCCGCGGCCAGGCGGCGGGCGAACCGGACGACGTGCGGGAGCAGCGGCAGCGGGACGACCAGACCCACGCACACGACCATCGCCAGCAGCGCGGCCATGGCCTGGCACCCGACCACGACGGTGGCGGCGAGGAACCCCCACGCCCTGCGCCACTGCCGGTCCGGGGAGGGGACGTTCACGGTGGCTGCTCCTCTCGGGGCGACGGTGGTGGGCAATCGTGGCACGAGCCGTGGCCGGGTCACCTCAGGCGCCCGTGCCGACGGGACGGCCGCGCGGGGCGCTCGCGGCAGGCGAGCGGGTCATACGAGGACCTCGGTCTTCCGGGCGGTGGGGCTGGTGACCGGAGCGGTGTAGCCGAGCCTGCCGCGGGTGGCGGCGATGACGACCAGGCAGAGCGCGCCCAAGCCGAGCGCGGGCCCCCAGGCCCAGACGGGGTTCTCGCCGGGGAAGACCTCGGAGAAGGCGATCGACTGGAAGTTGTTGATCGAGCAGTGCAGCAGCATGACCAGCGGCACGCTCTGGCGGCCCTTGTTGTAGACCAGCGTGATCAGGATGCTCATCTCCACCGCCATGATCACGAACCGCCCGATCGCGACCGGCCCGACGTCCGGGCCGCCCCACGGGGTGAGGAACAGCGGGAAGTGCCAGAGCGACCACAGGGCACCGAGGATGAGCGTCGCCACGAGGGGGTGGTGGCGCTGCTGCAGGCGGGTCAGCGCGAAGTCGCGCCAGCCGGGCTCCTCGGACAGACCCGTGGTGAAGAACTGGAGCACGAGCATCGGCAGGTACAGGGCCAGCACCGTCATCGACGGGAACCGCATGGCCTCCCCGGCGCCGGGGAGCACCGCGGTGCCCACCACGATGGCGGTCGGCACCGCGAGCAGCGCCACCGCGTACCACCCGATCCCGGCGCGGAACCGGAACAACCGCCCGCGCCACCGCCGCAGGCCCGCGCGCCCCTCGGTGATCGCCGTGACGGTGAACGCGGCGGTCAGCGGCCCGAGGTACGCGCCGGGAAGGATCGCGGTGAGCTGGTTGCCCATGATGAAGTCGGGGTAACGGAAGTCCAGGACGCCGAACCCGTCGAGCGACAGGATGTACGGCGTCCACGCGAGCCAGCTGATGCCGTTGGCGAGGGCGAAGAACGTGATCAGCGGGTACCGCCGGACCAGGGCCTGCCAGCGGTTGGGCGGGGCGTGGCCGGTGCGGGCGGCTGGTGTCGAAGTCATGACTCGAAGGCTAGGAATGGATCTCGGGAAAAGCAGTGCAGGCGACGGGCGTCCTCGTGGTGGAGCAGACTCCACCACGGCCGGTGCCGCTCGCCGACCACGGCGGAACAGTCGCGCCGGTGTTGGCCTCGGCCCGTTTTCCGTTCCCCGCGCAGGCGGGGCTGTTCCATGAGTTCGCTCGGCTCAGCCACGTCACCTGCCCCTCGGTCGTGCGGTGCGGCAACCGCTTGGGGGACTCGGCGGCGGTGCGGGAGAACTGGGTGAGGTTGGCCAGCAGGCGGAAGGCGAACCGGCGGCCCGGGGTGAGCGCGTCGAGCACCTGCCGCATCGACTGCCTCTCCGGCGCCCGGGCGACGTGCCCCTCGGGGAGGCGGCTCCAGTCCGGGCGGGTGGCGCTCTGCACGAGCTGGGTGACGGCGGTGCGGGCCGGGTCGATCCGCCAGAGGACGCCGTGCGCCTGGCGGTAGGTGCTCAGCCCCGGCTGATCGGGGTAGGCGGACATCAGCGTGCGGTGCATGTCGTGCACGTCGGCGATGCCGCGCTTGACACTGGGGGGCCGGGAGTTGTTCCACCCGGACAACGCCGATGAGACCGTCGACGCGATGATGGGCGTTCAAGCCGGTCCGCACGAGGCACCCGTGACCAGCAACGCCAAAGCGCGCAAGGCGGAAGCGAAACGGCGGCTGCGAAAGCTGCAAGAGGCGATCGCGGCCGGTGTCGACCCCCGCTGCCCTGGTCGAACCGATCAACCAGGCACAAGCCGAACGAGTGGCCGCACAAGTCGAGATCGACAACCAGCCCGCCGTGGGTGAACTGGACCGGGCCGAGGTCTACGCCATGATCGACTCACTCGGCGACGTCGGCGCCACGCTCGCGGACGCCAAGCCCGCCGGGCTGGTCCGGCTGTACCGGGCGGTCGACCTACACCTTCGGTACAAACCAAAAGAGCAGCCCGTCTACGCAACAGCCTGCCCCGGTGTAGATAGTGCGTGTGTCCGAGGTCGTACCCAGGCATTGTCCCTACGCCTGGCGCTGCCGTGACACCCACACCAAGTTGTTGATCATGAACCTAGTCGTGGGGTAATGGAGTGTCCGCGGTGCGAGATACGCAATGTCTAAACGGCTCAGCCTCCTGACATAACAGGCCGGGTGAAATTCCTTACCGCAACCTATTCTCAAGGTCAATTGACACCAAAAGATGCGATTCTGAACTAGATCGAGTTATTAGCGCAATTGATTTATGTTCTCACGCCATCGCTCAAGGGAGAAGACAAATCAACCTGCTCATCTTTGCCGGATCTCAGATGATAGAATCATCGCACATCTAAAGTCAACTTAAGTGACGGTCTAATGACAATAAATAGGCAATCGAAGTTGCCGACAAATATAGAGCGCGACATTTTTATAGACGTTATGAACGCTCAGAATGTACCAACGGAACTGAGTGTGAGAGCATGGTCCGCCGTCGAAGGAAAGTGTACAGGCGCATTGCTGTATGGAAGCTGGGCACGCCAAGATGCACAATTTCATTCGGACCTCGATTTACTAATTCTAAATTGGAGCGGGTTAGTTCCTAAACCAGGACCGAAGATAAGCGTCTCTCGCTACAGCAGCGCGAAGTTGTTGAGTTCTAACAGAACACTATTTGGTATGCATCTGTCGCGCGATTCGGTGATATTCCATGACCCCTACGGAGACTTAGGTGCCATTCTTGACTCGTTCGAGCCACCTGATCCGATAGATCTGCTATCGCGCATCAAGAAGTACTCCATGGTGCTAGATGTTGCAGAAGACGACTTAAAGCAGTATCTCCCAGGCTTGACCCAGGTAGCTCGTTACCTACTCCGGACTGCTATCTACGCTCTTGCGCTTCAGCAGGGTAACCCATGTTTTTCGCTCAAGGAACTCGCCGAACGCTTCGAAACTCCCGAGTATCATGTAATTCTTTCATCGCACGCCGAGATCTATCCGTCGCCGACTTCTGAAGTTTTCAACGATCTCGTCGTACGTCTGCAGAAGGTATTAGGGGTCCTTCCTTCTAATCCTTTTGGTTCACTACACGGTCTGATTGTCGGTATGTCTAGTACAGAACGTGATGTATCCAATCTTGGGACCTTTGCGTTAGGAAGCGACGAATCTCTTCCATACGATGAAATCGAAAGAATTGTACTGTGAACGATATCGCCTTCATAGGGGATATTCATGGGCACGTCGAGCCGCTCGTGAACTTACTACGTAAGGTTGTACCGCAAACTGACAAATTGGTGTTCTTAGGGGACTACATCAATCGAGGCCCAAACTCGAAGGCTGTTATATCTACCCTGATAGAACTGAGCACAAGAAACGATCTGGACTGTACGTTTTTACTTGGAAATCACGAAGAAGCTCTCTTGCGCGCTCTGGACACCAGGGCGATTGACCCATTTCTCCGAATAGGTGGCGCGTCGACAATATTGTCTTACCTAGACCAAGCGGAGGGCGACGTCGCCGACTCCTTCTTTCAATCTTTTCCTCCAGAACATTGGAGCTTCCTCAAAAGTTTGGTTCGAGTATTTCGAACTAGTGGTCTTATGGCCACGCACGATCCCAAATCTCCAGGAGTTCAGAAAACCCCAAATGGCGTCTTCCGAATTCACGGGCATATTCCACAGCGTGGACAAATACCTGTAATTGAAGGTTCGACAGCTTTTATTGACACCGGTTGCGGAACGATCGAGGGAGCGCCATTGTCATGCCTGTTTTGGCCGAGTCTTACTTGGCTTCAGTCTGATCTCTAGATATGGTTGTCAGCAAAGACCTCACGCAGCGTCTTCTTTGCCGACCAAAGCTAGCTCAGCGCTTTCTACTTCTCTTGACAGATTAAAATCGTCAATTGAGTTCAGTTCTCTCTTCGCAGACGCGAGGCACTCCTGAGCCTCTTGGAATCTGGATAAACCAGTGTAGGCGAGACAAAGCAGCAAATTTCCATTCGCTTGGCCTATGAGATTGTCTGATTCGACATTGTCTTCCAGGCATTTAGTGGCATACTCAATTGCCTCAGTGAACTGCGCTTTGGCGATGCATAGACGTGCGAACAGCGAACGCGTGATACTAATCCCGTCTGAGTGACCCAGACTTATATTAATCGCGAATGCTTGGTCAAGAAGTTGTTTAACTCCCTCGGTCCTCTCCTGCCGAAGCACGGCTTCGGCTTTTCCGCACAGAACATTTGCAAGAAGATGCTGGTCCAACTCAACCCCAACTGTATCCGCTGCTTCAGAGAAATACTGCTCTGCTTCAGCAAATTGCCCCGTGATCAATTGTCGACGACCCATATTGGCGGCCGATTGAGCCAAGTCTCTGCCTGAGCCAAATTCATTGCGTAGGGCGTGAGCCCTTTCAAAACTTTCCTCTGCTTTTTCCACCTTGCGCGCGCGAAGTAAACTCAAGCCGTAGTTATCCAGCGCGTAGCACAGATCCTTATATACCGGGTGCTTGCTTGATTCAGCCGTTTGGATGGCTTCATGAAGTACTTTGATCGAACGTGCAATATTGCCTTGCTTGCGATAGATGACACCCATGTTAGCAAGGGTATTGATCCGCAGACTAACAGCATCCGTGCTGGTATCACCGATGATTTCGGGATTAGCAAGGATTGCTTGGTTGATTTCCAACGCCTTTGTTACTCGACCCGTGCGTCGCATAAACAGTGCGAATTCCGACAAGGCTGCTGGATCATTGTCTTTGATGGCGAAAGCGAAAGCCGCTTCAGCTTGCATAGTTAGGCCATTGGCTGCGTGCTCTTTAGCTTTCTCAAGTATCTGCTCGGGCGTAGCTGAAAAGGGCTGAGGTTGCACAGAGCCTTGCAGCGGCTTTACAAGAGCACGCATAGTGATGGGCATTCGTGGCGAAAGGGGAAGCGACCACTTGTGCAACTGAGCATAGATCTTCGCAGAAAAACTCTCAATCGAGTCAAAAACACCGTAAAAGAGTTCTTTCGATTTCTCAATTGAGTCTCGAAAGTCCATCACGCTCTGGAGTTGAGGACCTCGGTCGAGCAGCCTCTCCGGATCGACCGTCTTGAACAATATGTACACGTCGCGCATATGTGCTTCTGGCCGGGACAGTAAGTCGATGCAGCGGTAAAATTCTTCTTCTGTACCGGAGGTGTAATCTCCTCCGATTGTCGATGCTGAACCCCAACGGCTTCCAAGTATCAAAATCATGTAGTCGCACTGGTCTATATCCTGATTTATTATCTCTTGCGGTCGACCAACTCCGCCCGCAATATTCTCCCATCCATGAAGGTAGAAGGCGACGCGTTTGGCTTCACCTTCTTTCTCATTGAACTCTTGAGCAAGTGAGCGGCAAGTACTACGCTCCAATTCAAGACCCCTGGGGGAAGCGAGAAAAACTCGCCTTCCTGACACGTCGAACGTCATGCGCGGAATGATACCGTGAGCAGTATCGTCTGGGTCAGCTGTCCCGGTCGGCTACATCTTCCCGGTGATCATCCGCTTGGCAGTCGGCGGGGCGGTGCCAACATCCAGAAGGTTCGACGGTAGTGGCTATAAAATCGGAGTGATCCGCAAATCACGGTATGATCCGCTAGTTTACGGTGATCTCCAGTACGGTAGTATTTATGGCCGATCAGGAGATTTGAGGTGACATCTTGGGTGTATTTAAGATTAGGCGACTCCGACAGGGTTTTTCTACGGTGTTTTGTTCGCGGCGTGGGGTCAAAATATTATTGCGAGATGCTTTGGCTACTTTTGGTGTAATTGGCGGATCATTGCAGGTATACGATATTCTAACTCCAAATGCTAATTATCAACCTGCTTTGATGGTACTTGCTTTGGGAGTAACGCCGGTGGCGGTCGGGTTACATCGTGCGTGGCCACGACTTTCCCTTGTCCGGCACTTGGAGCGCCCGAACGTCTCGATCCAAGTATTGGTCGGCGACTTGTTCGAGCAAAAAACTCACATTGTCGTCGGTTTTACTGATACATTTGATACTGACATCAGCGACGCCCGAATCATTCATCCCAATAGCATTCAAGCACAGTTTCAGCGAAAGTTTTATCCAAATACTTGTGATCTAGATGAAGAACTCAACAATACTCTGCTTTGGACTAGGTCTGAATCGTATGCGACCAACAAGATTTTAGGGAAGTCTGAAAGATTTCCTATAGGCACCACCGTCGCGCTTCAGAAGGACAACCGGATTATCCTTTGCGTTGCATACGCAAGGATGGATGATCGAATGGTTGCTCGTGCGTCTGTTGATGAGATCTGGCACAGTCTTGCTAAACTGTGGGATTCAATCGATATACATGCTCGACGCGAACCGGTTTCTATGGCGATAATTGGAAGTCAGTTGGCGAAAGTGGACTCTTTAGACCGTGCCAGTTTGATCCGGCTGATCACTCTCTCTTTTGTGGCACGGTCGCGATCAAGTCCTGTCACTAATCAGTTGAATATTATTATACATCCCTCTGACATTGAAGAAGTCGATATGCTTGAACTTTCGGCTTTCCTGGCAACGGTGTAGGTCTTTATCTGCCCCAACCCCATGGTATTTGTGGAGATTAGGTACCATTAAACAATGGACAAAAAACATAAAATTCACTTGATTAACGAGCAAATTTCTGAAGCAAGTAACGGACATCCGCAAGACTTCACTCTCTGGCGTGAGAAGACGGGAGTTATCTTAAGGAACGTGTTAGGAGATGCGAATCAGCTTTACAGTAATTTCGTGAGCGTGCGCTATACACCTGGCATATACACCGCTGGAACTGATTTCGCCCCGTACCGGGTGAGTGGTGTCAGGAAAGTGATATCAATACTTGAGGCGGCGAAGTTGGAGATCGAGTTGAGTGGGGGACTTCCGGAGCCTCTCGCAGAGACTGTTGAGACTGGCTCCGACATATTTCTGGTCCACGGTCACGACGATGCAAAGAAACATCAGGTCGCTAGATTCCTGCGTAGCCTGACTAAACGCGAACCCATCGTCCTTCACGAGCAGTCCAGTGCTGGAAACACGCTCATTGAGAAATTCGAGAAATATGCTAGTTCGGTTGCCTACGCTGTAGTGCTCGCTACGAAGGATGACCTGGGTAAAGCGAAAGACGAAGACGTTTTGAAGCCACGCGCGAGGCAGAACGTAGTGTTTGAATTGGGATTCTTTTTTGGCGCCCTGGGCCGCGCGAAAGTTGCTCTAGTGTACGAAGATGGCGTTGAGAATCCCGGAGACGTTTCCGGTATCGCATATGTTCCTCTAGATGAGAGCGGAGCATGGAAGATGTATCTAGCACGAGAAATTGAACAGTCTGGCGTCGGCGTAGAATGGTCTGCGGTGCGACCATAATTCACGGGCGCCAGACTTATGTTTTCGGACATTGAATATGGTGGTACGCGCTCATTTGGCTTATTTCTACAATCGGAACCTGGGCGTAGCGTGCCGTTGGGATTGTTTAGCGACGACGATATGTAGTAGCCCAAGCATTTGCGAGGGCGACGAGGCCGCAGTATCTGCCCAGTTGTGACCGTGGGGCCAGTCGGTGCGGTGGTCGGGGAGGACCCAGAGGTTGCCGTTGTCGTTGTGGTCGGCGGGTTTGCGCAGACTTAGCAGAGGAGGTTGCGCATGGCGCGGCGTCGGGGGCGGCATGGACTTCGCCGTGGGTCGGGCATGAGGTGTCCTGGGCTGGGGACGCCCAGCTGCGGCCGAGACAGGCCCATGTACAGGTTGACCTGCGCCAACAAGGCCGGGACACCTTAGGGCAGAGGTGTCCCACACGCGTGATTTAGGCGCTGAGGACCGGGTTGGAGAGTGGTCCAGGAGGTGTCCCGTCCCGAAGTGGTGGCGGGTCGTGGCGAGGATCGGGCGGCCGTGTCAGGGCCGAGGTGCGGCGGGGGTCTAAGGGCTGGCGGGTCTTGGTCCAGTGGCGGGCGAGTGCGGTGAGGGTGGTGGTGTCGGCCCAGTGGTGGCCGGGTGGGGTGGGGATTGCTGCGGTGGGGGTTTGAGGGCCTTCGGTGACGGGGCCAGGTGGTAGGTGGTCGTGGATGATCAGGTGGCGGTGTTGTTCGATGGCGGTTCCGCGGAAGACGGCGATGAGTGTGTCGCCTTTCGCGAGGCGGAAGGTGTAGCCGCAGTGATAGATACGAACGTGTGGGGTGGTTGATAGTTGAGTGCTGGGGGTGAGGCTCCGGGTTGTGGGCATGGGGTGTCCTGGAGACGTGGGTCAGGGGTTGAGGATGGTGGTGTCGAGTAGTTCGCGGACGAGGTGTGAGGCGAGGAGCCAGGGCAGGCGGGGGCTGTCGTAGTGCAGGGTTTCCGGGCCGAGGAATGTGGGTCGGGGGCTGGTGGGTGAGGGGGCGTAGAGGGCGCCGTGGACGCCTGCGAGTGGGGCGTGGGTGGCGCGGATGATGGCGTGGCCTTTGCGTAGGGCGGGGCAGGCGCGGGTGGAGATGGTCAGGCAGGGTGCGCAGATCGGGGGTTCGGTTACGCCCATGCCGGTGGGCCAGTTGGGCCAGTCGGTGCGGTGGTCGAGGAGGACCCAGAGGATGCCGTCGTCGGTGTGGTCGGCGGGGGCTGCGCAGACTTGGCAGAGGAGTTTGCGCATGGCTCGGCGTTGGCGGGCGGCGTGGACGCGGCCGAATATGGGGGTACCTTGGCCGTGGGCCAGTGGGGTGCGTGCCCAGAGGATGCCGCGGGAGTCGCGGTCGCCGATCATTTCGTCGGGGTAGGTGATGCCTCGGTTTCTGGGGAGGTGGATCACGGGCGTGGGTTTGATAACTTCGTTGCTCCAGGCCGTGACGTAAGGGACGCGCGGGTATCGGGTCGTGGGCATGGCTACTTTGCCTCCGCGGTGTTGCGGAGGTCGTTGTGGAGGAGTTTTCCGGTGGGGGTGTGGAAGTGGTTCAGGAGCCAGCGCAGGGAAGTAATGGTGTCGGTGTAGACGTCGGAGAGTTGGGTGACCGTGTCGCGCGATAGGGGCTTGCTGGCGAGTGTGTCGAGGATGTTGCGGCAGATGGTGGTCAGGCTGTTGAGATTGGCGTGGATGAAATTGGCTTGGAGTGGTGGTGTGTCACAGGTTGCGGGGTCGATTGCGCGTTTGTTGGCCAGCCAGCGGCAGGAGTCGAGGACAGTGCGGCCGGTGCCTTCGAGGTTGTCGAGTTGGAGTGGATCGAGGGTGCCGTTAGAGAGGTTTGCGGCCATCTTTTCGGCTAGGTCTATGAGGGCGTAGAGGTCTTCGTGGAGGTAGGGGAAGCCGGGCGGGCGGGTGCGGTGGCGATGGACCAGCGCGAACGTTGCGAGCATTCCTGCGGTGGCGATGAGGGTCGGCAGGTGCAGGCGGGAGCGCATTGGGTCTCCGTGCGTTTCGTGGGTGGAATCGGATGGTGCCGACTCAACCGGCGAAGGGTGGGAGAAGCCACGGGAGCGGTGTGGGGGCTCCGTGGGGTGGGCGCGGTTCGACCGGTAGGGCCGATTTCGGCTGTTACGGTGATGGAACCGACGCCAGGGAGGGGTGGCCATGAGCCAGTTTCAGCGGCGAGTCGAGTTGGCTGCGGCACGAAAGGCTGCTGGGCACACCCAGGAGAGCCTGAGTGCGGCGTTGGGTGTGGATCGCACGACAGTGGCGACGTGGGAGTCCGGTGAACACATGCCGATGCCGCATGTCCGGCCGATGCTGGCTCGGGAGCTGGGATGCAGCTTGGCGGAAGTCGGTGGGCTGGTGGACGGCGAGACCGTCTCGGCTGTCGCCGTTGGGGAGCTGGCGGAGTGGTGCGCATGGGTGGACGCGCGAGCTGGCTGGGAGCCGGGGACGTGTCGGGCACGGATGGAGTCAGGCGCCCACAGCGGTGCGGTTGGTCGGGACTTGGGGCGGCGGGCTGTTGCTGAGGCGATGCGGACGTTCTACGGCGGTGGGCCGGACGCGGGAGTCTTCCGGGCCGTAGTGGGTGGTGTGGAGGTGGTGACCAGTGTGGCGACGCGGCCGGGGTGGCTCGATGTGCGGCGTTCGCTGGTGGCTGGGGATGGGCTGGAGCTGTCGGTGGGGTCGTCGTTCGAGGTTGGGCAGCTCGGGGAGGTGGCGGCGGAGTGGGCGGTGCGGCGGCTGGCGGAGGCGGCGGCGTCGGGTGGGCGGCTGACGGACTCTCCGTTGTACCGGCTGGTGGAGGTGTCGGTGGCTTCCGGTGTTGTCGAGGGCCGGGTGGAAGTGGCATCGTTTGTGGACTACGCGCTGACGATGGATGTATTGGAGCGCGAAGTCACCGCGGGGGAACTCGGGCTGCGGCGGGCGCTACTGCCCGATCTGGCCTCGGTGTTCGACGTGGGTGGGCGGTTGTGCGTGGGCGGGGTGCCTGCGTTGTGTGCGATCGCGCGGCCTGGTGGGGACTACGTGGTGTTGGTTCAGGAGCGGTCACAGCAGGTGGTCAATGCCGCTGGGCGGTTGGCGGTGATCCCGAAGGGGTTCCATGGGCCGTTGAACGATGTCCGGGCGGACGTTCGGCTGGTGGCGACGGTGCTGCGGGAGCTGGAAGAGGAGCTGTTTGGGCGCGGTGAGCTGGACAGCACGACCGGGGGCATGCGTGCGGCGGCGCCGATGCATCCTGATCGGTTGTCGGCGCCGATGCGGTGGTTGATGGGAGCGCCGGAACGCCTGCGCGTGGAATGCACGGGGTTCGGGTTGAACTTGGTGAGTGGGAACTATGAGTTCGCCGGGTTGGTGGTTGTGGAGGATGAGAGGTTTTGGGAGGAGTTCGGCGGGGCGATCGAAGCCAACTGGGAGTCGGCGGGGTTGATGTTGTATTCGACGCGGGATGCAGACAGCATGAAGGCCCTCATTACCGATGACCGGTGGAGCAATGAGGGCCTGTTTGCGCTGTTGTTGGGGGTTCGGCGGTTGCGGGAGATCGGCGGGGGCCGGGTGAGGTTGCCTGCGGTGGAGTGGGGTGTGGGTTAGGTGGCAGAGGGCCAGCGGACCGTGAGGACGATCGACTGGTCGAGGGCTTCCCAGGAGTGGTCTACGCCGGGGCCCCACATGATGTAGTCGCCCTGGCGGGTCATGGTGGTGGAGCCGCCGGTGACGTCCACACGGAAGTGGCCGCTGATGAGGATGACCAGGGTGGTTCGCTGGTCGTCGGCGGTCCAGTCGGCGCGCTTGTCGCCCGGGGGGTGGATGCCCCACTTGACTTCGACGTCCTTTTGGGAGCGGACGCCTTCGCTGGGGTCGATGAAGTGGCCTACCAGCCAACCGCGGGTGGGGGCGCCGTCGTCTTCGGCGTTGCCGGTTGACCAGTTCTGGTTCACTTGCTTATCTCCCATTCGATATGTGGCAGGTTCACGCGGTTGCCGCCGATTGCGTTGAGGCGGCGGAGGGCTTGCAGCATGGCGAACAGGCCCTCATTGCTCCACGCTACCTCACTGAGGAGTTCGGTTATGAGGTCCGGGTCGCGGGTGGAGTAACGGCGGAGGTTTGCTGATTCCCAGTTTGCTTCTATTGATCCGCCGTGGTCTGCCCAGAATTGTTCGTCCTCTATGACGAGGAGGCTGGGAAACTCATAGTTGCCGCTGACGAGGTTGAGGCCGAAGCCGAGGCATTCCATGCGGACGCGGTCGGGCTCGGCGAGGAGCCAGGCCAGGGGCGTTGACAGGCGGCTCGGGTGCATGGGGTCGGCAGTGCGGATGTCGCCGAGGGTGCCGTCGATGTCGCCGCGGCCGAACAGTTCCTCTTCGGTTTCACGGAGGAGGGTGGCGCCGAGTTGGGCGTCTCCGCGGAGGTCGGTCAGGGGTTGGTGGAAGCCCTTGGGGATGACGGCCAGGCGGCGGGCGGCGTTGATGACATGGCCGGAGCGTTCTTGGATGAGGAGGAGGTAGTCAGCGGGGCCGCGATGGTCGGCGGGGCGGGCTATGGCGGTGAGGGCCAGGACGCCACCGGCGCAGAGGCGGTTGGGAAGGTCGCGGACTGCTTCGACGGTGGGGAGGTGGGCGTCTCGAAGCGGGAGAGCGCCGGGGGTGGTGGGGCGGCCTTCGGCGAGGGCGTCGACCAGCTCGCCTTCGAGGAGGTCGAGGGTGAGGGCATACTCCATGAACGGGGCCACGCCGAACGTGCCGTTGATGCGACCAGGGGTGATGTCGGCGCTGGTGAGGCGGTAGAGCGGGTTGTCGGTGATGCGGGTGCCCAGGGCCAGGGTTTCGGCGATGCGGGTCACGGCGGCGTCGGCGGCGGTTGCGGTGAGGGTGGGGCCGTCGT
>NZ_JAJCXD010000066.1:0-108660 GCF_021056305.1 Actinokineospora sp. PR83 | reverse complement strand
GGGGGAGGGGGAGAAGACATCGGGGAGATGCGCAGCAGAGATGCGAGGTTGATCGGCGCCGCCGGTGAGGTGGTCGGGCGACCACGGGCGCAGCGCACCCGTCAACCGCGCGGCAGCACCCGGCCCGGACCGTCGCGGGGGGACGGTCGATACCGTGGCGCGGTGGACCTCCAGCACTACCGGGCACCGGCCTTCACCGACGGCAACGGGCTGCTGCGGCTGATCGGCGAGGCCGTCGACCTGCTGCCCGCGCTGCCTCCGCCCGACCCCGACGACCGCTACCACGCGCGCAGCCTCACCTCGGTGTGGTTGGCCGGGCTCAGCCAGACCAGCCGCCGCGGCTACTACCAGGCGCTCGGCTCGTGGTTGGCGTGGTGCGCCGAGCACGGGGTCGACCCGCTGGCCGCGCGCAAGGCCGACACCGACGCGTGGAAGACCGGCATGACCGCCACCCGCCGCGACGAGCAGGGCAGGCAGGTGGCGGTGGCGCCGTCACGGGCCACGACGGCGAAGCGGCTGGCGGTGGTGTCGTCCTGGTACCGGTACCTGATCGCCAACGAGGTCGACGTGCGCAACCCCGCCGCGGCGACCGAGCGGCCGCGGGTCTCCCGCGAGTCCACCACCACCTCGCTGACCGTGGAGGAGATGGTGGGCTTCCTCGACTGGCTCCTCGCCCGCGCCCGCCGCCTGGGCACCGAGACCGCCTGGCGCGACGCGGCCCTGCTCACCGTGCTGTTCAGCATCGGCCTGCGGGTCACCGCCGGGGCCACCGCCCGCGTGGAGGACCTGCGCCACACCGCCGGCTACACGGTCCTGCGCTACCGCCGCAAGTCCCGCGGCGACGCCGACGACTTCGGCCGCAAACCGCTGCCGCCGCACGTGGTGGAGGTGATCACCGAGTACCTGCGGGTCCGCGCCGAGCGCGAGGGCGTCGCCGTGTCGGACCTCGGCGGCTACCTGTTCGTCTCCACCCCGCACCCGCACCTGCCGCAGTACCGGGGCGGGCAGCCGCTGGGGCAGAACGACATCGACGCCAAGATGCGCGACCTGGCCCGCCAGGCCGGGCTCACCTGCTGGCGCACCCTGAGCCCGCACTCGGCCCGGCACACCGCGGGCACCGCCGCCCTCGCCGCCGGGGCCACCCTGGAACAGGTCCGCCGGATGCTCGACCACGCCACGGTGACCACCACCCAGCGCTACCTGCACGACCACGACGACCTGGCCAACAGCGCCGTCTGGCACCTGTCGGAGGCCATCGCGCGCCAGCGCAGGCGCTAGGGCCTGTCCTCAAAGCCGACCGCCTGAAAACCGCAGGCCCGGCTACGAAAATGCCCGGGTGGGTGGATGTGTTTGGCCGGGGGTGGCGATCATGTGCAAGCCTGCCTGGGCTGTGGGGCATCTCTTCAGCCCCACTCGGTCACACTGGGCACATGATCGCCATAGGGGCCCCGGCCAAACACATCCACCCAGCCGGGCACACCAGCAAAATCCCGGGCTTCGAGGACACGACCTAGGCCGCGTCCTGCTTGTGGTGTGGGTGCCCGGCCGGCGGTTGCGAGGGTCGTCGCCGCTGAGCACATCCACCCACCCGGGCATTCGCTCGCCGGGCCTGCGGTTTGTCGGGTGGCTGGGCGGCTTTGCGGACCTAGTCCGCGGTGCTCGGGAGTGCGGCCTGCTCCGGTGCCCGGAAGCCGCCGATCCTCTGCTCAAGCAGTTCGGCCAGCCGCAGCGGGGTGCGGTCCTCGAACATCGGGCCGATGAGCTGCACCCCCACCGGCAGGCCCTCGGGGGACCGGCCCGCGGGGACGGCGGTGGCGGGCAGGCCGGGCATGGTGGCCAGCCCGGCCCAGACGAGCTGGTCGAAGTACGGGTGCTCGGCGCCGTCGATGTCGATGCGGCGTTGCAGCAGGTCGGGGCTGTGGTCGTGGGGGAAGGCGGGAGTGGGGGTGATCGGGCACACCACGGCGTCGAACTCGGTGAAGAGCTGCCGCCAGCGGTGTCGGTGCAGCTCGCGGCGGTTGTTCACCTCCAGCCAGTCGCGGTGGCTGAACACCATGGCGCGCAGCCGCGCCGCGTCCAGGCCCCGATCGTCCGCGCCCAGTGCGGCGGCGAGCACCTGCAACTGCTCGTAGGCCTCGGTGGGGAAACGCGCGACGGTGCCCGAGAACAACAACTGCATGTAGAGCGTCGCGGCGTCGGTCAGATCCGGCAGCAGCGGACTGCGCCGTTCGACGCGGGCGCCGCCGTCGGCGAGCGCGTCGGCCACCCGGTGCACACCCGCGCGCACGGCCGCCCCGGTCGGGATGAGCGGGTGCTCGTCGAGGACCAGGACCCGGAAGTCGGCGAGCCGTTCGTGGCGGGCGGGTGGCAGCGCCACGTCGTAGGCGATGCCGTGGGTCAGCGGGTCCGGTCCGGCCATGACGTCGAGCAGGAGCGCGAGGTCGCGGGCGGTGCGCGCCATCGGACCGACGACGGCGAGGTCGAGGTCGACCGGCAGGGCCTGCGCGGGCGGCGCGACCATGCCGCGGGTCGCCGCCAGACCGAGTGTCGGCTTGTGCGCGTAGACGCCGCAGAAGTGCGCGGGGGTGCGCAGCGAACCGGCGAGGTCGGAGCCGATGGACAGCGCACCGAACCCGGACGCCAGGGCCGCCGCCGACCCGCCGGAGGATCCGCCCGACGTGCGGTCGTGGTCCCACGGGTTGTTGGTGGTGCCGTGGATCTCGTTGAAGCTCTGGATGTCCTGAAGCCCCAGCGGGACGTTGGTCTTGCCCAGCACCACCGCGCCCGCGGCCTTGATCCGCGACACCTGCACCGCGTCCTCGGCGGGCACGTGGTCGCGGTGGTGCGGCATGCCCCAGGTCGTGGGCAGCCCGGCCACGTCGTAGCACTCCTTGACCGTCACCGGGACACCGAGCAGCGGCCGGTCCTCACCGCAGGCGCGCGCCCGGTCGGCGCCGCGCGCGGCGGCCCGGGCGCGGTCGAAGTCCGGCACGCAGATCGCGTTGATCGCCTTGTCGTCGCGCTCGATGCGGGCGATCGCCTCGTCGGTCAGTTCCACCGAGGTCACTTCACCGGCGCGCAGCGCGGCCGCGAGTTCTTCGGCCGAGCGGAGGTTCCATTCCATGGATTCGACGGTATCGACCTGCCCTAGAGGGCATAAAATTCTATTTCGCACAATGGATCACCAGGTCACGGGCAGGGCGTGGTGCCGGTCCTCATTGGTCGGTGCGGGTTCCTGAGATGACTGTGGCGTAGCGGTTCTCGTCGTGGTGGATGGTCGCGGTGAGTCCTGCCGCGTGGAACGCCTCGGCGGTCAGGGTGGACTGGGCCTGGCTGGTTTCGACCAGCAGGTGACCGTCGGGGGCCAGCCAGTCGCGGGCGTGGGCGGCGACGCGGCGGTGCAGGGCGACGCCGTCGGGGCCGCCGTCGAGGGCCAGGTGGGGTTCGTGGTCGCGGGCCTCGGGGGGCATCAGGGTGATCGAGTCGGTGGGGACGTAGGGGGCGTTGACGGCGAGGACGGTGATCCGGCCGCGCAGTGCCGGGGGGAGGGCGTCGTACAGATCGCCCTCGTGGACGTCCGGGAGGGTGCGGGCGGCGCAGGCCACGGCGGCGGGGTCGAGGTCGGCGGCGTGGACCTCCACCCCGGGGACCCTGGCCTGCAGGGCGATGCCGACGGCGCCGCAGCCGCAGCACAGGTCGACGACCAGTGAGCCCGGGGTCAGCAGGGGCGCGGCGAGTTCCACCAGGAACTCGGTGCGGCGGCGGGGGACGAACACCCCCGGGTCGACCGGGACGCGCAGGCCGTCGAAGGCCACCCAGCCCAGCAGGTGCTCCAGGGGTTCGCCGTCGACCCGGCGGGTGACGAGGGCGTCGAGGTCGGCCGGGGTGGGGGCGGCGGCGAGGAGCAGGGTGGCCTCGTCCTCGGCGAACACGCAGCCCGCCGCCCGCAACCGGGTCACCACCGCCTGCAGCATCAGGCCGCCCGAGCCGGGGTCGGGAACAGCGCACCGGCCCGCGTCGGGCGGTCGGTGAGCGGATCGGGCAGGTCCGGCACGGCCACTCCTCACGGGCGGAAACCCGTGAACCCTACTGCGGCTCCCCCGCCGGGGTCGTCGCGGTTGCCGGGGGCACGTCCTGCATCAGCGTCGGGCGGCGCATCCACACACCGTGCGGGCGGGCCAGCAGGTCCTCCAGCGGCTCCGGTTTGCCCAGGTGGAAGCCCTGCGCGACGCGTACCCCCAGCCGCGAGAGCGCCTCGACCTGGGTGGCGCGCTCGACCCACTCGGCCACCACCGACAGGCCCAGGCCGCGGGCGATGTCGACCAGGCCCTGCACCAGCACGGTGTCGCGGGAGCCGTAGTCGATGCCGTGGATGAACTCGCCGTCGATCTTGAGGCCGGTGATCGGGAGTTGCTTGAGGTGCACGAACGAGCCGAACCCGGAGCCGAAGTCGTCGAGGGTGATGCGGCAGCCGGAGGCGCGTAGCTGCTGGGCCAGCGACCGGGCGGCGTCGAGGTTGGTGACGGCCGCGGTCTCGGTGATCTCGAAGCCCAGCCTGCCCGGCGCCACCCCGGCGGCGGTCAGCCGATCGAGGACGAAGTCACCGAAGTCCTCGTCCTCCAGGGTGCGGCCGGAGACGTTGACGTTGAACCGCAGACCCGGGTACGGGTGCTCCACCAGCGTCTGGATCGCCTTGTCGGCCACCCACCGGTCGATCTCGAACACCAGGTCCGAGCGCTCCGCGGCGAGCAGGAACTCCCCCGGGCCCAGGCGCGGCTCGCGGCCGTCCTCCAGGCGCAGCAGCAGCTCGTGGCCGATGACCCGGCCGCTGCCCAGCTTCACCATCGGCATCGCGTGCAGCACGAACCCGCCGTCGCGCAGGGCGGCGCGGACCCGTTCGACGACGGTGACCCGCAGGGCGGTGTCCTGGTAGTGGCCCTGCTCGTAGACGGTGACCCGGTTGCGGCCCGCCGCCTTCGACGCGTACAGCGCCATGTCGGCGTTGGCCAGCACCTCGTCCCAGCCCACCCCCGCCTCGAACATGGCGATGCCGATGCTGACGGTGATGCGGCTGGCCCCGGCGACCCCGGACATCGGGATCGCGGCGATGGCGTTGCGCAGCCGGTCGGCCGCGGCGACCGCGGCCCGCTCGTCGACGTCGGCGAGCACCGCGGCGAACTCGTCGCCGGACAACCGGCCCAGCACCTGCCCGGAGCCGATGCGGTCGCGCAGCAGCGACGCCAGGGTGCACATGACCCGGTCACCGGTGGGGTGCCCGTGCAGGTCGTTGATGTCCTTGAAGTGGTCGAGGTCGAGCAGCAGGAACGCCCCGCGCGCCCCCAGCGCGAGCTGCCGCTCCAGCTCGCGGGTCAGGGCGCGGCGGTTGGGCAGCCCGGTCAGCGGGTCCTCGTCGACCAAGCGCAGCAGCTCGTCCTGGTGCTTGGCCAGCCCGGCGTCACCCAGTTCGCGCTTGCGCCACCGGGTCACGTCGGTGACCCGGTAGAGCAGTTGCTCGTCCTCGGCCTTGGTGCAGCGGATCTCCAGCCACCGGTGCCCGGACCCGTCCGGGCGCGGCACCGAGATGACGGTGTCCTCGCTGTCGGAGCCGTCCTCGGGCGGGCAGTCGGGGGCGCCCGCCAGCAGCGCGGTCAGCGACCGGCCCGTGCACTGCTCGGTGGTCATGCCCAGCAGGTCGCTCATGGCCGGGTTCGCCCACCGCACGTGCGCGCGCAGGTCGGTCAGCGCGAAGGCGGTGTCGGTGGTGTCCAGCACCGCCGACGGGCTGTTCGCAGGGGGCGTCACCCGACCTCCCTCACCCGTTGTCGTGGGGACATGCGCACGAAGCGTAGTGGACCGGTCCTGTTCAGCGCAGTCGCTCGAGCCCCTGCGCGTTGGAACCGACACGCTCGGCGAGTATCCGCAGCTCAGCGGCCCCGGCCCCGTCGTCGACCGCGGTCACCACGTCCTCTGCGGCGCAGCGCAGCCGGAACAACCGGTCCTGCAGGTCGGACAGTTCCGCCGCCGAGAGGACCACCGCGTCCTCGGGCAGGCCGCCGCGCTGGACCTGGGTGCGGCGCTCGTAGGCTCGCTGGCGGCAGGACTGGGCGCAGTAGCGGCGCGGGCGCCCACCGGTGGCGGCCCCGGTGATCTCGCGCCCGCACCACCCGCAGTGCCGCGGCGCGCCCCGGCGCCCGGACGCGGCTGTCGGACCGGTCATGTCCCGGGACGCTAGCCGACACCCGTGCGCCACTCCCGAGCCACGCCGCTGGGGCACACTCGACGGGTGTCCACCGACCCGCGCACCCACGGTTTCCTCAGCGGCCCGCACCCCCGGGCGTTCGTGCACCGGGGCTGGCACCGCGACGACCTCGCGGGCCTGGAGAACTCCCTGCCCGCGTTCCGCCGGGCGGTCGCCGAGGGCTACCACTACCTGGAGACCGACGTGCACGCCACGAGCGACGGTGTGGTGGTGGTCCACCACGACGCGGTGCTCGACCGCACCACCGACGGCCGCGGCCCGATCGCCGCGCAGACCTGGGAGCGGGTGCGGGCGGCGAACATCGGCGGCCGGGAGCCGGTGCCGACCCTGGCGGAGCTGCTGGCGGCGGTGCCGGGGGCGCGGCTGAACATCGACCTGAAGTCCGACGCGGTGGTCGAACCGGCCCTGGAGGTCCTCGCCGAGGCCGACGCGTGGGACCGGGTGTGCCTGGCGTCGTTCTCCGAGGCGCGGATGGCGCGGGTGCGGGCGCTGGCCGGGCCTCGGGTGCTCACGTCGATGGGGGTGCGGGCGATCCTGGGGTTCTGGGTGGGCAAGCGGGTGCCCGCGCGGTTCTCCCGGCCGGCTACCCGGCCGCTGGTGGCGCAGGTGCCGGTGCGGCAGGGCCCGCTGACGGTGGTCGACGCCCGGATGGTGGCGCTGGCGCGGCGCCGGGGCGCGGAGGTGCACGTGTGGACCATCGACGACGCGCCGAGCATGCGCGCGCTGCTGGACCTGGGGGTCGACGGGCTGATGACCGACGACCCGGCGGTGCTGCGCGACGTGCTCGTCGAGCGCGGGCTGTGGGCCACCGCCTGAGCGGACCCGGGCGGCTCAGGGTCGCGGCGGCGGGGTGCCCTCCCACGCCGCGCGCCAGGTCTTGGGGCCCAGTTGGCCGGAATCGGTGATGCCGTTGGCGCGTTGCAGGGCCAAGACCGCGGTGCGGGTCTCGGCGTAGTAGCAGCCGGTGCCCTCGAAGTGGTAGCCGTGGGCGTTCATCCGAAGCTGCCAGGGGCGCAGGTCCGGGTCGCAGTCGCCGTAGGTGAAGACCTTGCCCGGCCACGGGGGTGCGCCTGCAGGCGCCGGGGCGGGGGTGGCACCGCCGCCGATGTAGGCGGATTCGGCGTAGGTGGGGACGCGTTTGCTGCGGGCGTCGCCGTCGGCGCGCAGGCCCAGGGTGCCCGCGCACGTCCACGGCTGCCAGCCGCGCATCCGGTACAGGTACAGGGCCCGGTAGTCCTGTTCGGCGGGGGTGGCCTGGTGCGGGCTGCCGGTGCCGCCGACGCTGCGCCAGGTGGGCAGGTCGAACTGGTAGGCGCCGTAGTAGCCGTTGCCGGTGTTGGTGGCGTAGCGGCCGCTGGACTCGCATTGCCGCAGCCGCGCCCAGTCCCGGGCCGGGGGGTCGGCGGCGGCCTGACCGGCGGGGACCACCGTCGCGGCGCCCACGGTCGTCAGCACTGTCAGCAGTCTCGGCAACCCGCGCGCTCCAGCCATGATCGACGACGGTAAGCGGCGCTCCCACTGTCCACAATCGCCCCACCGGTCACACATACCTCACCGGTTGTCCGTCTCGCCGCGACCTGTCATCCCATCCAGCGATGGGCCATTCGGTGGGTTTGACGTTGGGCCGAACGGTCGTAGCGGGTGAACGTTCGGCGACGGGTCCCGCTCCGGCGTGACCGCCGCCACCGGGCAACCCGTACTCTCCGCCTGCACACGAGCACGGCGGAGGCGGTTTTGAGCATGGTCGACGACAGCACCCCCGACGCGGGCGAGGCGGGGGCCCGCCGCCGCGAGCAACGCGGGTGGTGCTGGTACGACTGGGCGAACTCGGTGTTCCCCACCTCGGTGACCACCGTGTTCGGCTCCCTCTACCTCACCGAGGTCGCCGCCACCGCCGCCCAGTCCGACACCGCGCTCAACGGCACCCGCGCCTGCCAGGACGCCGCCGGGGAGAGCGACCGGCTCAACAACTGCGACATCACCCTGCTCGGCCTGCACTTCCCGGCCGGGTCGCTGTGGGGGTACCTGCTCTCCATCGCCACCGTCATCCAGGTGCTGATCGTGCCGCTGATGGGCGCCATCGCCGACCGCAGCACCAACAAGAAGCCCATGCTGGCCGCGTTCGCCTTCGGCGGGTCGATCGCCACCGCGGCGATGGCCCTGGTCGGCGGCGGCGCCTGGGGGCTGGGGGTGGTGCTGTTCATCCTCGGCAACATCGGCTACGGCACCTCGGTGGTCATCTACTACTCGTACCTGCCCGAGATCGCCACCGCCGACGAGCGCGACCGGCTCTCCACCAACGGCTGGGCGTTCGGCTACCTCGGCGGCGGGGTGGCGCTGGCCATCCAGCTCGTGGTGTACCTGTTCCGCGACAGCCTCGGCATCACCGCGGGCAACGCCGCGCAGATCGCGTTCGTGACCTCCGGGATCTGGTGGTCGCTGTTCACCCTGATCCCGCTGCGGCGGCTGCGCGGGCACCACGACCGCGCCGACCTGCCGCCCGCGCGGGGGTCGGTGGTCACCGCCGGGTTCCGCGAGCTGCGCGACACCCTGCGCCACGCCAGGGCGTTCCCGCTGACCCTGGCGTTCCTGGGCACCTACCTGATCTACACCGACGGCATCGCCACCGTCGCCAACGTCTCGGCCCAGTACGGCAGCGAGGAGCTGGGCTTCGAGGCGGAGGTGCTGATCACCACCATCCTCATCGTGCAGTTCGTGGCGTTCTTCGGCGGGGTGCTGCACGGGCTGGTGGCCAGGCGCATCGGCGCCAAGAAGACGATCATGGCCAGCCTGCTGGTGTGGGTGCTGGTGATCGGCGCGGCGTACTTCGTGCAGGCCGGGCAGGCGTTGCAGTTCTACGCCCTCGCCGGTGGCATCGGCCTGGTGCTCGGCGGCACGAACGCGCTGTCACGGTCGCTGTTCAGCCAGATGGTGCCCCCGGGCAAGGAGGCGCAGTACTTCTCCGTCTACGAGATCGGCGAGCGCGCCACCTCGTGGCTGGGCCCGCTGGTGTTCGCGGTGATGGCCTCGACGACGGGGTCCTACCGGTACGCGATCATCTCGCTGGTGATCTTCTTCTTCGTCGGGCTGGTGCTGATGTACTTCGTGCCGGTGCGCCGCGCGATCGCCGCGGTGGGCAACAAGGCCCCGGAATTGCTCTAGGGGCTCCCGGCACGGGCAACCCGGTCGATGGAGGGGACCGCGGCGGTCGTCGCGCACACGGAAACCACCCGCTTCGCTACCCACGGTGACAAAGGCTCGGTCGAACTCGACGTCGCCTCAATTACGGTGCGTCATCACGCGCGCTGTCCCCGTCACCTGCGCCGAGGTGATCCCGGGGGCGAAGTTGTGGCTCGGGAACAACTCTCCATCGCCTGAACACGCGGTTGACAGCTATCATCCCCCAAGTGGGTGAGATGTCGGCGTCGATCGTGGAGCGGCGCGTCATGAAACCGGAAAACGGGCATCTCTCAGTAGGACGCTGTCGTTGACGGGTGAAGAATGTCACCCTGAGCGATCGCGGCGGGCGGTCGGGGAATGCCTTCCCCGCTCTGTTCGTTGCGCTGGGTGAGCAACACCCCGGGCTCTGCTGGACGAGCCGAGTGAAAGGACACCGCTATGGCCGACCGTGTTCTCCGTGGTAGCCGGCTAGGTGCGGTCAGCTACGAGACTGACCGCAATCACGACCTGGCCCCCCGCCGGACGGTCCGGTACGCGTGCCCGAAGGACCACGACTTCGAGGTCCCCTTCTCCGACGACGCCGAGGTCCCCTCGGTGTGGGAGTGCAGGCTGCACGGGCTCGAGTCGAAGATGATCGACGGGTCCGACCCGGAACCGAAGAAGGTCAAGCCGCCGCGCACGCACTGGGACATGCTGCTGGAACGCCGCTCGATCCCGGAGCTGGAGGACCTGCTGACCGAGCGCCTGGCTGAGCTGCGCACGCGCCGCCGCCCCGCCTAGCCGCACCACACCGCCAGACCGACGGCCGCCCGGGCCTCCCCCACTCGGGCGGCCGTTTCCTTGCCCGCGGCACGACCGTCGAGCGCCCCACCCGCGACCGGGTGGGGCGCTCGACGGCGTTCACTTGATGCGCAGCAGCGCCTTGAGCTGGTTGCCCCGGCGGCGCAGGCCCCACTTGGTGACCCGCCACAGCGCCTCGCGGACGATGTTTCCGCTCATCTTCGACTGGCCGCGCTCGCGCTCGGTGAAGGTGATCGGCACCTCGACCACGGTGAACCCGGCCTCGATGGTGCGCCAGGCCAGGTCGACCTGGAAGCAGTAGCCCTGGGAGGCGACGTTGCCCAGCTTGAGCTTCTCCAGCACCGCCCGCCGGAACGCCCGGTAGCCGCCGGTGATGTCGCGGACCTTCGCCCCCAGCGCCAACTGGGAGTACAGGTTGCCACCCCGGGAGAGCACCTCGCGGCTCTTGGGCCAGTTGACGACCCTGCCGCCGGGCACGTACCGGGAGCCGAGCACCAGGTCGGCCTCGCCGAGGGCGTCGAGCATCCTCGGCAGGTCCTCGGGGGCGTGCGAGCCGTCGGCGTCCATCTCGACGATGACGGCGTAGTCGTGCTCCAGCGCCCAGGTGAACCCGGCCAGGTACGCCGCGCCCAGGCCCGCCTTCTCCGTGCGGTGCAGCACGTGCACCCGCTCGTCGGCGGCGGCCAGCTCGTCGGCCAGCTCACCGGTGCCGTCGGGGCTGCCGTCGTCGACCACCAGCGCGTGCGCCCCGGGCAGTGCGGCGTTGAGCCGTCCGATGATGATCCCGAGGTTCTCCCGCTCGTTGTAGGTCGGGATCACCACCAGCACCGGGTCGAGCTGTGCGGGATCGTGCGGCTGCTCCGCCATGCGCGGTCTCCTCCTCGCCGGTGCGCGGGCGCCCCGGACCATCGAACCTGTCGCCGTCAGGCCTGTCGGGGGGCGCCCGGGGTGGTCGCCACACCAGCCCCGGTCGTCCGTGCGCGCCTGCCCGCCACCAGTGCGGACACCAGCGCGGCGAGGGCGACGGCCACCATGACCGCTTCCGGCCACACGCCCAATCGGTCCGCCATCGTAGTCGCCGACCGCAGCGGCAGCGCCGCCACCAGTGCGGCGGGGGTGAAAAGGCCGGTTTCGGCGAGGACCGACCCGTCCGGGCGGATCAGCGCGCTGACCCCGCTGGTGGCCGCCACGACGACGCTGCGGCCGTGCTCGACCGCGCGCACCCGGTCCATGGCGAGCTGCTGGTAGGTCATCTCCGAGCGGCCGAAGGTGGCGTTGTTGGTGGGGATGGCCAGCAGGTTCGACCCGTTGCGCACCGAGTCGCGCACCACCGGGTCGAACGCCACCTCGTAGCAGGTGGCCAGCGCCACCCTGGCCCGGCCCATGGTGAACACGGTGGGGTCGGTGCCGGGCTGGAAGTTGCCCGCCCGGTCGACCTCGGCGCTGAAGAGGCGGAACAGCGACCGCATCGGCATGGTCTCGCCGAAGGGCTGCAACTGCCGCTTGGTGTACTGGTCGACCGGCCCGCGCTGCGGGTCCCACAGCACCACGGTGTTGCGCGGCAGCCGGTCCTCGCCGACGACGACCGAGCCGACGGCGATGGGCACGCCGATGTCGCGGGCGGCGGCGTCGATGAGGGCATGGGCGTCGGCGTTGCGGAACGGGTCGATGTCGGAGGCGTTCTCCGGCCAGATGACCAGGTCGGGCTGGGGGACCCGGCCCGCGCGGACGTCGGCGGCGAGCTGGTGGGTGCGGGTGACGTGGTTGTCGAGCACGGCGCGGCGCTGGGCGTTGAAGTCCAGCCCGGCGCGCGGCACGTTGCCCTGCACGGCGGCGACGGTCACCTCGCCGGAGTCAGCGTCGGTGCCCACGGCCCCGGTGGCCGCGATCCCGGCCAGCAGGGGCGCCACGGTGGCCAGCACCGGGACCAGCAGCAGCTTCGGGGTGCCCTGCCCGGTGGCCAGGCGGTGGGCGAGTTCGCCGAGGCCGAAGCCGGTCAGGCAGACCGCGAGCGCGATCAGCGGGGTGCCGCCGAGGGAGACCAGCGGCAGGTACAGGCCCTCGGGCTGGCTGAAGGCGAGCTTGACCCACGGGAACCCGCCGAAGGGCACCACCGAGCGCAGCGTCTCCCCCGCCACCCACAGCAGCGCCGTCCACAGCACCGCCCCGGGCAGCCTGCTGACCACGGCCATCGCCGCGCAGGCCAGCCCGACGAACAGGGCTTCGAGCAGGCTCAGCGGCAACCAGGCGACCGGGCCGACGAACACCCCGGTCCAGGCCAGGGCCGGGGTCATCAGGCCCAGGCCGAACAGCACCCCGTAGCCGAACCCGGCGCGCGCCCGCCGCCCGCGCAGCACCCAGCCCAGCACGGCCAACCCGATCGGGGCCAGCCACCACAGGGTGCGCGGCGGCCAGGCCAGGTAGGTGAGCCCACCGGCGGCCAGCACGGCGGCGCAGCGCAGCAGCACGGCGAGGCGGGCGGGGCGGGTGGGGGTGTCCGGACCGGGGTCCGGTGCGACGGCGGGGACGACCACCGCGCCAGCCTACGGCCACCCGGCGCAGCGTCCCCGCGGTGTTGCGGGCCCCCTCAAGTCGAGGGTGAGTCCGAATGCCCCGCCCGGGCACGCGCACCGCTGCTAGCGTCGCCGGGATGAGCTTCTCCGACGGCGGCTCGGACGAGCCGCAGCGCACCGACCCCGGCGGTGTCGTCGACAGCCCGCTGGGTTTCGTCGCCGAGCACATCCGCCGCTACGTGGAGTCCGGCGGCACCGAGACCGAGGTGGTCGACGGGCTGGATATGCTGCTGCTGACCACCCGCGGCCGCCGGTCGGGCAAGCGCAGGCGCACCGCCCTGGTCTACGGTCTCGACGAGGAGGGCCGCTACGTCCTGGTGGCCTCCAACGGCGGCGCCCCGGCGGACCCGGCGTGGTACCTGAACCTGGTGGCCGACGGCGAGGTCGAACTCCAGGTGGGGCCGGACCGGTTCGTCGCCAGGGCCCGCCGGGCGACCGCGGAGGAGAAACCGAGGCTGTGGCACCTGATGACGTCCCTGTGGCCGGACTACGACGCCTACCAGGCCAAGGCGCCGCGGGAGATCCCGCTGGTGGTGGTCGAACCCCTCCGGTGACCGAGGTCGAGCCGTTCGCCGCGCCCGGCGAAGGCCCGTACGGCATCGCCCAGACGGCGCCGGACACGCTGTGGGTCACCCTCGTGCACGCCGACGCCGTCGTCCGCCGCACCCCCGACGGCGCGTCCACCCGGTTCGACCTGGCCCCGGGGGCGGCACCGACGGCGATCGTGCCCGCCCCGGACGGCTCGGTTTGGTTCAGCCGCCACGGCGACGGCCACCTGGGTCGGATCGCCCCCGACGGCTCGCAGACCTCGGTGCCGGTCCCCGGTGTCCCCTACGGCCTGGTCCTCACCGGCGACGGGTCGCTGTGGTTCACCGACACCGAGGGCCACCGGGTCGGGGTGCTCGCCCCGGACGGGTCGGTGGAGTTGGTGGACCTGCCCGCCGACTGCTTCCCCGCGGGCTTGGCCGTGGGCCCGGACCAGGCGCTGTGGTGCACCCTCAACCAGGCGAACGCCCTGGCCCGGATCACCCCCGACCGGGCGGTGACCGTGCACCCGCTGCCCACCCCGGACGCCGGGCCGGTGGGTATCACCTGCTCCGGCGGGCACCTGTGGTTCGTCGAGATCGGCGCGGGCGCCCTGGGGCGGGTGGACCCCGGCGGCCGCATCCGCGAACTCCCCCTGCCCGACCGCGACGCCCGCCCGCACGCCATCGCCCCGGACGGGGCGGGCGGCTGCTGGTTCACCGAGTGGGGCGCCGCCCGCCTCGGCCACGTCGACCCGCGCGGGCGGATCACCCACGCCCCGCCCCTGCCCCCGGGGTCGGAACCCCACGGCCTGTCGGTGTGGGGTCGGCGGGTGTGGGTGGCGCTGGAGTCCGGCGAGCTGGCCCGCGTCACCGCGGACCGCTGAACCCCAGCCGCCACGGCACCCGGCCTAGACCCCGGCGGGCAGGGCCTTGACCATGCTGGTGGCGTAGGAGTCGAGCAGGGCGCACGCCTGCTCCACCGTCCCCGCCGAGGCCAGCACGGTCATCGAGACCCGCTCGGCCGGGGCGGTGTCGAGGACGTACTGGCAGCCCGCGGTGCCCTGGTAGCGCAGCCGCTTGCCCTCCCGGCCCCCGGGCGACATCGTGTCCACCGCGAACGCCTCGTTGTCCTGCACGGTCGGGAACTCGGCGCTGGCGATGACGGTGACGTTGACCTGGTGGTCGAACTTCTTCTCCTCCCCGTGCACCCAGCGGCAGTCGCGGTAGCCGTCGTTGCGGGCCGGGCCGGGGGTGGCGGGGCGCAGCCCGGCGACCGAGACCTCCGAGGCGGGCAGCAGGGTGCACGGGTCGGTCAGCCGCAGCGGTCCCTCCCCGATGGGGGCGGGCGGCGGGGGGCCGGTGGGTTCGTCGGCCGAACACCCGGCGGCGAACAGGGACAACACCACAGCCGTCACAGCGGCGAACGATCGCACAGTCATTCCTGCTCCACCAACAGGCGCTTGACGACCTTGCCGGTCGCGTTGCGCGGGACCTTTCGGACGAAGATTACGTCCCGGGGCACCGAGTAGCGCTCCAGGTGCTCGTGGATGAACTCCTGCACCGCCGTCACGCCGAGCCGGGCACCGGGTTTGAGGGCCAGGTAGGCGGCGAAGCGCTGGCCGAACTCGTGGTCGGCGACGCCCACCACGGCGACGTCGGCGACCTCGTCGATGGACAGCAGCAGTTCCTCCACCGGGCGGGGGAAGACGTTCTCCCCACCGGAGACGATCATGTCGTCGTCGCGGCCGGAGACGAACAGCCGCCGGTCGGCGTCGAGGTAGCCGCGGTCGCCGGTGACCATCAGGTCGTCGTGCATCTCCGGGGTGCTCCCGCAGGTGTAGCCCTCGAACAGCATCTCGTTGCCCACGCAGATGCGCCCGACCGCGCCGGGGGGCAGCGGGTGCCCGTCGGCGTCGAGGATGCCGACCTTGGTGCCGACCGGGCAGCGGCCCGCGGTGGCGGGGGCGGCGCGCAGGTCGGCGGGGGTGGCGATGGACGCCCAGGACACCTCGGTGGACCCGTAGAGGTTGTAGAGGACCTCGCCGAAGGTGTCCATGAACGAGGTGACCAACGACCCGGGCAGCGCGGAGCCGCTGGAGGCCACGACCCGCAGCGAGGAGGTGTCGTAGCGGTCGCGCACGTGCGCGGGCAGGTCCATGATCCGCTGCAGCATGACCGGGACGGCGAAGAAGGCGGTGATGCGCTGCTCGGCGATGACGCGCAGCGCGGCTTCCGGGTCGAACCGCCGTTGCAGGGTCATGGTGGCGTGCAGCGGCATGCACAGCTGCATCCCGGCCAGGCCCCAGGTGTGGAACAGGGGCGCGGAGACCAGCACCCGCTCCCCGGCGCGCAGCGGGATGCGGGAGAGCACCGCGGCGGCGGCACCGAGGCCGGAGGGGGTGCGGCGGCGGGCGCCCTTGGGAGTGCCGGTGGTGCCGGAGGTGAGCACGATGATCCGCCCCGGTTGGGCGGGCGGGCTGATGGGCGCGGGTGAGCCGTCGGCGACGAGGGCATCGGTGGTCAGGTCGCCGGGGGCGGCCGACCAGGTGGAGATCCAGGTCAGCGAGCGGGGCAGGTGGTGGAACAGGGGCGCGAACTCGGCGTCGGCGAGCAGGGCGATCGGCCGGTGCTCGGCGACGAGGTCGGCGACCTGGTCGGCGGACAGGCCGGTGTTGAGCAGCACCACGTCGGCGCCGAGCTTGCCGCAGGCGATGGTGGACTCCACCAGCCCGGCGTGGTTGCGGCACATCACCGCCACCCGGCGGCCCTGGCGGACCCCGCGCTCGGCGAGGGCGTTGGCCAGGCGGGTGGTGCGGGCGTCGACCTCGGCGTAGGTGAGGCCGCCGCGTTCGTCGCGCACGGCCAGGGTGTCGGGGACGCGGGCGGCCGCGGCCCGGTAGCCGCCGACGAGGGTGGCCCCCCACCGGGACAGCTCGCCGAGCTGGCGGACGATCTTGTCCGGGCGGCCGGGGCCGAGGATCCCGGCGCGGGCGAGGGTGCGGGCCACGGTGAGCGCGGTCTGCCCCCGGGCGGCCTGGTCGATGCGGGTGGGCGAGACGGTGAGCGCGCGCCCGGCCAGGTGGTGGTCCATCAGGGCGAGGGCCTTGCGGATCCGCTTGCGCGTCCAGGAGGGGGTGAGCACGGTCCCGGCGGTCAGCGAGTCCGGCAGCGACAGCATCACCTGGATGCGGGTGCGCGCGCGGCCGCTCGCGTCGCCCCGGACGCTTTCGAGGCGGACGCTGAGGTGGCCGTCGTGCCAGCGGGGGCTGACCAGCACCAGGTGCTCGTTGGGGCGGCTGACGAGGACTTCGACCTCGTCGGGCACCGGTGGCCCGCCGTGCACGCTGAACCGGACCCGGTAGCGGGGGTTGCGCGACGGCGCGGCCACGCGTTCGGCGGTGGCGATCTCGCGGACGTAGCGGGAGTAGAGGGCGGGGTCCCCGATCAGTTCCCAGACCTGCTCCGGGGTGTGACCGAGGACCTGCTCCACCTCGACGAGCTCGGTCGGCATGTTCCTCCGTACGACCCGGTGCCCTCAGGGTCACCCCTGGTTCACCGGGTTGTTATCAGCCGCCCGCTAACGGGTGCAAGCACGGCGTGGGCCAAATGGCCCAATGTGGAGGAAGATCACTCGCACGGCCCAGCCGAATCCCCTGGTTACCGGGCAGTTGTGACGCTCCGGATTTGCCGGGGGGCAATCAAAGCCAGGTGACCGGTTGTCACGTCCTCGGCGGGACCACCACCGTTCCGGTGGCCCGGGTGATCACGATCGGGGGATCGCACACGTCGGCGGCGGAGGGGCCGCGGTCGGGGGCGGCGCGGCAGACCACGCGGGCCTCGAACTCCATGCCGCGCGAGCGGGTGCCCACCCGCACCAGGGTCGCGGTGGCCTCGACGACGTCACCGGCGTGCAGCGGGGCGAGGAACTGCACCCCGGTGTACCCGGCGAAGAGCCCCTCGTCGCCGTCGGTGCGCACGCACAGCTCGGTGGCGACGTCGCCGAACAGGCCCAGCCCGTAGGCGCCGTCGACGAGAGCGCCGCCGTAGTGGGCGTGCGAGTGCGGCACGTAGCGGCGGTGGGTCACCGAGGTGCCCTCGGTGGGGGTGGGGTGCTGCGGGCTCATGCCGCTGTCCTCTCGGTGATGGCGTGCACGAGGTAGCTGGCGACCTCGCCGGGGGTGGTGCCGCGGCCGAAGACCCGGTCGACGCCGAGTTCGGCCGACATCAGCGGGTCGAACCGGGGGCCACCGGCGATGAGCAGCGGGCAGTCCGCCCCGGTGGCCTCGCGGAACGCCGCGGACATCTCCTGGGTGTTGAGGATGTGCGCATCGCGCTGGGTGACCACCTGCGAGACCAGCACCGCGTCGGCCTTCTCGGCGCGGGCGCTGCGGACCAGGTCGGGCACGGTGACCTGGGCGCCGAGGTTGACCACCCGCAGTTCCCGGTAGTACTCCAGGCCCTTCTCCCCGGCGAAGCCCTTGATGTTGAGGATCGCGTCGATGCCCACGGTGTGCGCGTCGGTGCCGATGCACGCCCCGACCACGACGAGCTTGCGCCGCAGCCGCCGCTTGAGGGCGGCGTTGACCTCCGCGGGCGGCAGCAGCGGGTAGTCGCGTTCGACGACCCGCACGGCGTCGAGGTCGACGAGGTGGGTGACCGAGCCGTAGACGACGAAGAAGGTGAAGTCGGTGCCGATGGGGTGCGAGTGCACGACCATCGCCGGGTCCATGCCCATCTTGTTGGCCAGTTGCTGCGCGGCGCCGTCGGCGCGGGGCCCGTGCGGCACGGGCAGGGTGAACGAGAGCTGGGCCATGCCGTCGCCGGTGGTGTCGCCGTAGGGGCGGACGTGGCGGGGCTGGGGGTTCCGCGTCCCCGCAGGGTCGTTCTGCATCACCGCGTCGCCTTCCGTCGTGTTGTCGCCCACCGGGTCACTCCCCGTCGAGCAGGGTGGTGGCGGGGTTGAGGTAGCCCTCGGCCTTCTCGACGACGCCGACGGCGCCCTTGCCCCGGTCGGCGGGGCGCTTCATCAGCCCGAAGGTGCCGCGGCCGATGGCGGTCAGCAGCCCGTCGTCGACGACGCGTTCGAGCAGGTCGACGGCTTCGCCGAGGACCTGGTGGGCGCGCTTGACGATGAGCCCGTCGGGGGCGGGTCGGAAGTCCTCGGCGAGGGTCCCGGCCGCTTCCAGCACGTAGCGGACGTTGGCCAGGGCCAGGTCGCGGTCGGACAGGAACGGGGTCACCACCGCCTCGGTCATCATCCCGACCAGCAGGATCGACTGGCCGGTGAGGACCCCGGCGAGGTTGAAGAACCCGTCGAGCAGGTAGCCGTCGAACACGTTGCCGGTCATGTGCTTCGTCGGCGGCATCCACTTCAGCGGGGCGTCCGGGAACAGCTCGCGGGCCAGCAGCGCGTGCGCCAGCTCCAGCCGGAACGAGTCGGGCACCCCCGGGTTGATCTCGAAGGCGTGCCCGAGGCCCAGCAGCTCGTCGGGCAGCCCGGCCTCGTGGGCGAAGCGCTCGTTGAGCAACTGGGACACGGTGACGGTGTGCGCGGCGTCCACGGCGTCGTCGGTGGTGAGGTAGTTGTCCTCGCCGGTGTTGATGATGATCCCGGCGCGGGCGTGGACCTGCCGGGAGAACCGCTGGTCGACGAAGGTGCGGATCGGGTTGATGTCGCGGAAGAGGATGCCGTACATCGAGTCGTTGAGCATCATGTCGAGCCGTTCGAGCCCGGCCAGGACGGCGATCTCGGGCATGCACAGCCCGGAGGCGTAGTTGGTGACCCGCACGTAGCGGCCCACCTCGCGGGAGACCTCGTCCATCGCCGCGCGCATGATGCGGAAGTTCTCCTGCGTGGCGTAGGTGCCCGCGAACCCGTGGTGGGTGGCGCCCTCGGGCACGTAGTCCAGCAGCGACTGCCCGGTGGAGCGGATGACGGCGATGACGTCGGCCCCGGCGCGGGCGGCGTTGGCGGCCTGCACCACGTCCTCGTCGATGTCGCCGGTGGCCACGATCAGGTAGATCCACGGCCGCCGCGGCGGGTCCCCCAGCCTGGCCACGAGCTTGTCGCGGGTGGCCCGGTTGCGGTCGACGGTGCGCAGCCCCTTGGCCACCGCGGCGCGGGCGGCCTTGCCCGCGCGGGTCGCGGCGGCCCCGGTGGGCAGGGTGAAGCGCACCTGACCGGCGGCGGTGGCCTCGGCGAGGTCGGTCAGCGAGCCCAGGTCGTGCTCGCGCAGGGCGTGGAACACCGGCAGCACCACCCCGTGCTCCAGGCCGCAGTGCTCGCGGACGGTGTCGACGACCCGGTTGACCCAGGGCACGTCCCCGGCGCGGTGGGCGGTGTCGGCGCCGGTGATCCCGGCCAGGCGCAGCGTGGCCCGCTCCACCGCGACGGTGGTGTGCGCGCGGGCCAGCGACACCACCGGTTCGGCGGCGCGGGCGGCCAGGTCCCTGGCGCGGGACACCACGGCCGGGTCGAGGTCAAGAAGCGGCATGGGTCTCCTTCTCGTCGCGGGTCCGGTCGTAGAGGGTCCGACCGCTGCGCACGGTGCGCAGGCACACGGGCAGCTCGGCGCCGGGGTCCAGCGGCGGCAGCCCGGGGACGCGGGAGCGCGGGTCGGTCGACCAGCGCCGCACGCGGGAATCGGTGCCCGCGGTGACCAGCTCGTCGGCCCGCCACACCGCGTAGGTGGCCGGGGCGCCGGGCACGAGCGTGCCGGTGACCCCGTCGTCGACGCCCGCGGCGCGCCACCCGCCGCGGGTGTGGGCGGTGAACGCCGCCCGGGGCGACAGCCCGGCGCCGTCGGTGCGGTGGTGCACCGCGGCGCGGACGGTGGCCCACGGGTCCAGCCGGGTCACCGGGGCGTCGGAGCCCAGGGCGAGGACCACCCCGGCGGCGGCGAGCCGCGACAGGGGGTTGAGCGCCACCCCGCGCTCGGGGCCGAGCCGGTCGGCGTACATGCCGCCCGGGCCGCCCCAGGTGGCGTCGAACAGCGGCTGCACCGAGGCCACCACCCCCCACTGGCCCAGCCTGTCGGCCTGCTCGGCGGTGACCATCTCCAGGTGTTCCAGGCGGTGGCGCGACCCGGCCAGCGCCGCGCGGCCCACCCGCTGCTCGGCCAGGTCGAACCCGGCGACGACCTCGGCGACCGCACCGTCGCCGATGACGTGGAACCCGGCCTGGATCCCGGCCTCGGTGCACACCACCAGGTGCTCGGCGATGGCCGGGGCGTCGAGGTACAGCGCCCCGGAGGTGTCGGGGGCGTCGGTGTAGGGGGAGCACAGGGCCGCGGTGCGCGAGCCGAGGGCACCGTCGACGAACAGGTCACCGGCCAGCCCGCGCACCCCCAGTTCGGCGGCCAGCGACGCCGGTCCCCGCTCACCCCAGTAGCCCACCACCTCGGGCCGGTCGCCGCCGCCGCGGGCGAGCAGGGCGGCCAGGTCGTCGCGGCCGGAGATGTGCGGGCCCGCGCACTCGTGCACCGCGGCCACCCCCATCGCCGCGGCGTGGCGCAGGAACCCGTCCTGCGCGGCGGCCCGCTGCGCCGGGGTGATCGCCTCCTGCGCGGCCCGGCGCACCCGGTGGTGCGCGTCGCGGGTCAGCGGCCCGGTGGGGTCGAACCCGTCGTCGCCGCGCACCGCGGGCACCCGCCCCAGCAGCGCGGAGGACACCAGCGCGGAGTGCACGTCGACCCGCGACAGGTACACCGGCGCCCCGGCGCAGGCCAGGTCGATCTCCGCGCGGGTCGGCGGGCGCTTGTCCGGCCACGCCGCCTCGTCCCACCCGTGCCCCCACACCGGGGCGCCGCCGGTGGCGCGCACGTGCGCGGCCAGCGCGTCGAGGCACTCGGCCGCCGACGCGCACCCGGTCAGGTCCAGACCGGTGCGCAGCAGCCCGGCGGAGGTGGTGTGCACGTGCGCGTCGACGAACGCCGGGGCCACGAACGCCCCGTCCAGCTCCACCACCTCGGCGTCGGGGTGCAGGGCGCGGCCCACGGAGTCCTGCCCGAGCCAGACCACGACACCGCCCTCCACGGCCATCGCGGTGGCGTGCGGGTCGGCCGGGGAGTGGATCCGGCCGCCGAGCAGCAGGGTGGTCGGGGGCTTCTCAGCGCTGGTCATGGGGTGTGAGTCTGCCGCTCCCGGGCGGCGAACAACGCCCGCACCCCGGGCTCGGCGCGGTAGAGCGACAGCGCGAACTCCGCGTGCCCTGGCACGTACCCGTTGCCCACCAGCATCCGCACGTCCGCCGCCACGCCCTCCGCGCCCAGCGCCGCGGCGGTGAACGACGTCGCCATGGAGAAGAACACCACCGTGCCGCCGTCGGCGGTGGCCAGGATCGCCCCGTGCTCGCAGCCGGGCACGTCCACGCACACCACGGTCACGCCCACCGGCTCCCCCACCGCCTCGGCCACCGCCACCGGGTCCCGGGCGTCGGCGAGCACGACCTCGTCGGCCAACCCGGCCGCGCGCACCGCCGCGGCCTCGGCCTCGGTCGGCACCAGCGCCACCACCCGACCGGCCCCCGCGGCGCGCGCGGCGGCCAGCGACAGCGACCCGGACTTGCCACCGCCACCGAGCACGCACACCGACGTCCCCGCCCCGGCCTCGCGCACCACCCGGTCGGTCAGCGCGGGCGCCCCGCACACGTCCAGCACCGACAGCGCCACCGCGTCGGGCAGGTCCGGCGGCAGCACCGCGGCGATGGAGCGGCCGAACAGCACCGCGGTCCCCGCGCACGGCACCTGCTCGGACTCCCCGTCCCACCGCGCCAGCCCGTCGGTGATCCGCAACGGGGTCAGCGACAACGACACCAGCGTGGCGACCCGGTCCCCGACGCGCAGGCCCAGCGGGGACTCACGACCGACCGCGCGCACCGTGCCCAGCAGCATCCCGCCCGACCCGGTCACCGGGTTCTGCACCTTCCCGCGCTCGGCCGCGATCGCGGCCACCGCGGCCCGCACCCGCTCCCCGGAGCCGTGCTCCTCGCGCAACTGCCGGAAGGAGGCGGCGTCGAGGTTGAGCACCTCGACGTCGACCACCACCTCGTCCGGCCACGGCGTCGGGTCGGGGTCGAGCCGCCGGGCCCGCTGGGGCAGCACCCCCGGCTCGTCGAGCACCCGGTGCAGCCCCAGCGGAGAGCCGACGGTCCTCGGCGTCGCCACAGCACCCACCCCTTCCTTGCCGAAAAATTTACGCCCAGACAGCCATATGACAGCATATCTTCACGCAACCCTATCGGCGAGGAGTAGAGATGACCGCACTGGACGATCACTCCGTGATCACGGACCCCGCGACCCGGGGCAGTGGCCAGCCCTACGACTACGTCCGCCGCGAACTCGTCGAACCCGACTGGCGGCGCTTCCCCGGCTGGCACGACGCCACCGAGGCCCAGTGGCGCGACGCGCAGTGGCAGCGCGCGCACTGCGTCAAGAACGCCACCCAGCTACGCGGCGTCGTCGGCGACCTGCTCACCGAGGACTTCTACACCGACCTGGCCGCCGACCAGGCGAACCTGGCCACGATGTCGATGCTCATCCCCCCGCAGATGCTCAACACCATGGCCCCCGACGCCCCCACCACCCCCGCGGCGTTCACCGCCGCCTTCCTCGCCGACCCCATCCGCAACTACATGCTCCCCGTCGCCACCGACCGCGACCCCACCTGGCCCAGCCACCCCCACTCCGCCCGCGACTCCCTGCACGAGGCGGAGATGTGGGTCGTGGAGGGACTGACCCACCGCTACCCCACCAAGGTCCTCGCCGAACTGCTCTCCACCTGCCCCCAGTACTGCGGGCACTGCACCCGCATGGACCTCGTCGGCAACTCCACCCCCCAGGTCGACAAGCACCGGTTCGCCCTCAAACCGGTCGACCGCCAGGAACGCATGATCGACTACCTCAAGGCCACCCCCGGCGTCCGCGACGTCGTCGTCTCCGGCGGCGACGTGGCCAACGTGCCGTGGAAGCAACTCGAGTCATTCCTCATGCGACTGCTCGACATCCCCACCGTGCGCGACATCCGCCTCGCCACCAAGGCCTTCGCCGCCCTGCCGCAGCACTGGCTGCAACCCACCGTCGTCGAAGGACTCGAACGCGTCGCCCGCACCGCCCGCCGCCGCGGGGTCAACCTCGCCATCCACACCCACGTCAACCACGCCCAGACCCTCACCCCGCTGGTCGCCGAAGCCACCCGCACCGCCCTGGAGGTCGGCGTCCGCGACGTGCGCAACCAGGGCGTGCTCATGCGCGGGGTCAACGCCACCCCCGAAGCCCTGCTCGACCTGTGCTTCGCCCTGCAGGGGGAGGCGAACATCCTCCCGTACTACTTCTACATGTGCGACATGATCCCCAACGCCGAGCACTGGCGGGTCGCGGTCTGGGAAGCCCAACAACTCCAGCACGCCATCATGGGCTACCTGCCCGGCTACGCCACCCCGCGCATCATCTGCGACGTCCCCTACGTCGGCAAGCGCTGGGTGCACCAGCTCGCCGAGTACGACCGCGACCTCGGCGTGTCCTACTGGACCAAGAACTACCGGGCGGGCACCGAACGCCTCGAAGACACCGACGTGCTCGACCGCCGCTACCCCTACTACGACCCCATCTCCACCCTCCCCGAATCGGGCAGGCGCCGCTGGGCCGACACCCCCCGCTGACCCGCGTGGGGACGGCGCCGGATGAGCCGCTCGCAAGCGGCTGATCCGGCGCCGTCCCCACTGGAGAGTCGAGACCCAACTCACCAAGGTGCAGATACTGCAAACTTGCAGACACTGCACCCAACCGCGCTACGCTGGGCCCATGGCAAGACCGGCCACCGCGCGCACCGAGGGCCTGCGCGACCGCAAGAAACGCGAAACCCGGACCGCCCTGTCCGACGCCGCACTGGACCTCGCCGCCGAACGCGGCCTCGACCACGTCACCGTCGACGACATCGCCGAACGCGCGGGCGTCTCCACCCGCACCTTCTTCAACTACTTCCCCTCCAAGGAAGACGCCGTCCTCATCCCCGACGACGACCTCGGCGCCCGCATCCGCACCATGGTCCTGGACCGACCCCGGCACGAGGACCCCCTCACCGCGGTCCGCGAGATGCTCCTCGACGAAATCCGCACCGCCGACGTCGACCACCACCGCTGGGTGCTGCGGATGCAGGTCGTGCAACAGCACCCCGACCTGCTCAACCGCGCCTTCCTCTCCGGCGCCGCCACCGAGCAGCAACTCGCCGACGCCCTCGCCGAACGCCTCCACCTGCCCGCGGACCACACCTACCCGCGACTCCTCGCCGCCGCCGCGGGCGCCGCCTTCCGCGTCGCCATCACCCGCTGGTCCACCCCCACCGACCCACCCGACCTCGCCGACCTCCTCAGCGAGGCCTTCCACCTGCTCGAACGCGGCCTGCCCGCACCGACCGAACAACCCTGACGAGGAGCGATGTCCGACACCACCACCGAGCCCGGCGCCACCGGACCCGACCACACCACACCCACCACCGGCGCCGACACCCCGGCCCCCCACAGCCGCCGCGACGTGCTCCAGGCCATCTCGGGACTGATGCTCGGCATGTTCATGGCCATCCTGGCCTCGACCATCGTCTCCAACGCACTGCCGCGCATCATCTCCGACCTCGACGGCAGCCAGTCCGTCTACACCTGGGTCGTCACCACCGAACTGCTCGCCATGACCGCCACCGTCCCCCTGTGGGGCAAGATGGCCGACCTCTACAGCCGCAAGCTGCTCATCCAGCTCTCCCTGGCGATGTTCGTCATCGGATCCCTCGTCGCGGGCTTCGCCCCCAACATCGAGGTCCTCATCGCCAGCCGCGTCGCCCAGGGCCTCGGCGCGGGCGGCATCTCCGCACTGGCCACCATCGTGATGGCCGCGATGATCCCGCCCCGCGAACTCGGCCGCTACTCCGGCATCTTCGGCGCCGTGTTCGGCGTCGCCACCGTCGCCGGACCGCTCATCGGCGGCGTCCTGGTCGACACCTCCTGGCTGGGCTGGCGCTGGTGCTTCTTCATCGGCGTCCCCTTCACCCTCGCCGCCATCGCGCTGCTGCAGAAGACCCTGCACCTGCCGGTCGTGCGCAAGGAGGTCACCATCGACTGGCTCGGCGCCGCGCTCATCGTCACCGGCGTGTCCACCCTGCTGGTGTGGTCGTCGCTGGCGGGCAACAAGTTCGCCTGGGCCTCCGGCTGGACCGCCCTGCTGGTCACCGTGGGCGTCGCGCTGCTCGCCCTCGCCGTCTACGTCGAGGGCCGCGCCAAGGACCCCGTCGTCCCCCTGTCGATCTTCCGCAACCGCACCGTCACCATGTCCATCATCGCCTCCGCCCTGGTCGGCGTGGCCATGTTCGGCGGCACCGTGTTCCTGTCGCAGTACTTCCAGATCGGGCACGGCATGACCCCCACCGAGGCCGGGCTGCTCAGCCTGCCGCTGATCTTCGGCCTGCTGGTGTCCTCCACCGTCGCCGGTCAACTGATCAGCAAGTACGGCCGCTGGAAGGCCTACCTCGTCGCGGGTGGCGTGATCATGGTCGCGGGCATGCTGCTGCTGTCCACCATCGGCGCGGGCACCGCCATCCCCCTGGTCGCCGTCTACATGGCGGTCCTCGGCGTCGGCGTCGGCCTGCTCATGCAGAACCTGGTGCTCGCCGCGCAGAACGACGTCCCGGCCAAGGACCTCGGCGCCACCACCTCCACCCTGACCTTCTTCCGCAGCCTCGGCGGTGCGGTCGGCGTCAGCGCCCTGGGCGCGGTCCTGGCGAACCGGATCAGCTCCGACTTCGCCGAGCGCTTCCCCGGTGCCCCCACCGGCGGCGGCTCCACCGCAGTCCCGGACCTGACCACCCTGCCCGAACCGGTCCGACTGGTCGTGCAGGACATCTACGGCTCGGCCACCGCCCACCTGTTCCTGGTGGCGACCCCGATCGCGGTCATCGCCGCCATCGCCGTCCTGCTCATCAAGGAAAAGCCCCTCAAGACCCTCAGCGGCGACGAGCGCCTGGCCGCCGAGATGGCCAGCGCCCACTAGCCACACCCACCTGGAGGGGGCCGGTGGGCCGGTCCCCTCCAGGTCATCAGTTCCCTTCTGTCTCTTTGCTGTCTTTGGATCGGTTTCTGTTTCGAGGAATGATCGATTATCTTGATAGTGAATAGCCAATAGATGTTTCATGGGGTGAAACAAGCAGATGCGACGGTGGGCGCCGAGCGTCGACAGGACAGGAAGCGACCGATGGCGAGGCGCGCGGGCGAGGCGAACCCGATCGCGCCCTCCGCATCCAGCCCGGACACCAAGACCGGCGGAACGCGGTCGAACCACTCCCCCACCCCGCGAGGCAGCGATCGACATGCGCGCCAGGACAGGAAGGGTTGGCCGATCCTCCCCGTCCTGGCGCATCCAGCGTTGTCCCGTACGGCCGGACAACGGTGCGAGATCGACTCACACTATCAGGATAGTTAATAGTTTTTAGGCGTTTCATGGGGTGAAACGAGTCGAGCGCCCTCTGCCCTCGGGGTGATGGGGAGCTGAGTACCGTGACCGCGGGGGCCGATCCGGTGTGGACGGTGGCGGTGCGGCACCGGTGAGCAGGGCTCGCTTCCCCGCCGGGGCGCCGCGACCGGCTTTCGGGTGTCGTTCCCGACCGCCGGGGCGCGTCCTGGTACTACGATGGCGAACGGCTCGACGCGGGAGGCAGTGAGAGTGACCACCTGGACCGATGTGATCAACTACGTCCGCACGCGGTACGAGGTGCTGGAGGAGAACGACAGCTGGCTCCGCTTCCGGCTCGACACCGAGGGCACCCGCACCCAGCAGGTCGCGGTCCACCACGTCCCCGACGTGGACGGCAGGGCGTGGCTGGAGATCTCCTCGGCCGTCGGCCGGGCCGACGCGGTCGACCACCGCAGGCTGCTCGAACTCGCGGGCACGGCGCTCATCGGCGGCGCGGCCGTCGCGGGCGGCGTCGCGCTGCTCAAGCACACGGTGCCGCTGGAGGACCTGAGCGTCCTGGAGGAGTTCGAACGGCCGCTCAAGCTGCTCGTCGCCAGCGCGGACGCCTTCGAGCGCGAGCTGACGAACGCCGACAACTTCTGACCGGCCCTCCCCCGTCGCCCTGGGCCCCTGGTCGCCCGCCTGTGACCCGGTCGGGTCCGGGCGTCGCCGTGGACGAGTGAGGATAGGCTAAGAACACTCGTAGGACCGCGGCGAAGGGGCACAGGGTGACCGACACGGTGCCCACCGGGCAGGGAGTCCTGCGCCGATCGATGCGCGCGCAGCGCGGCCGCATCCTCGCCGCCGCCGCGCTGTTCACCGGCTACCAGGCGGGTGAGGCGGCGGTGCCGATCCTGATCGGGGTGGTCATCGACCGCGCCGTGGCCACCGGGGACGCGGGGGCGCTGCCGGTGTGGCTGGGGCTGCTGGCGGCGGCGTTCGCCGGGCTGTCGCTGTGCTGGCGGTTCGGCATGCGGATCGGCACGCTCGCCGGGGTGCGGGCGGACCGGGAGCTGCGGCTCGCGGTGGCGGCCAGGGCACTCGACGCCCGCGGCGGGGGCGCTCTGCTCCCCGGGGAGGCGGTCAGCGTGGCGACGGCCGACGCGCGGCGGACGGCGACGGTGAACTTCCTGGTGCCGCACGGGATCGCCGCCGCGGTGGGGATCACCGTGGCGGGTGCGGCGCTGCTGGCCTTCTCGGTGCCGCTGGGGCTGCTGATCCTGCTCGGCACACCGCCGCTGCTGCTGGTGGTGCGGCTGTTGAGCGCGCCGCTGGAGCGGCGCAGCGCCGCGCAGCAGGAACGGGCGGCGCAGGCGGCCGGGATCGCCGCCGACCTGGTGCGCGGGGTGCGGGTGGTCAAGGGGATCGGCGCGGAAGCCGCGGCGATGGCCCGGTACCGGCGCACCAGCCGCGAGTCGCTCGACGCCACCCTGCACACCACTCGCGCGGAGGCGGGGTACTCCGGGGCGGTCATCGTGGTCAACGGGCTGTTCCTGGCCCTGGTGGCGCTGGTCGGCGGCCGGTTGGCGGCGGCGGGTGAGATCACCGTGGGCCAGTTGGTGTCCGCGGTGGGGTTGGCGCAGTTCCTGCTGGCGCCGCTGGGGGCGTTCGGGGAGATCACCGCCGCGCTGGCGGCGGGCCGGGCCTCGGCGGCGCGGATCGCCGGGGCGCTCGCCGCGCCCCCGGCGGTGACCGGCGGCGAGGACGGGGTCACCGGGCCGGTCGCGGGTGAACTGGTGCTGGCGGGTGTGCGCGGCCCCGGTTTGTCCGGTGTGGACATCCGGGTCGCACCGGGTGAGTCGGTCGGGGTGGTGGTGCCCGATCCCGCCGCGGCGACCGCGCTGCTGCGCTACCTCAACCGCGAGGCGGACCCCGAGTCCGGCCACATCGGACTCGACGGGGTGGGCTTCGGCTCGCTCGACCCGGCGGCGCTGCGGGCGGCGGTGCTGGTGTCCCCGCACGACGCCGACCTGTTCGAGGGCAGCGTCGAGGACAACCTGCTGGTCCGGGCCTCCCCCACCGCCGACCTGGCCCGCGTCGCCCCGGCCACCCGGGTGGACCAGGTGGCGGAGGCGCTGCCCGCCGGGCTCGCCACCTCGGTCACCGAGCGGGGGCGGTCGCTGTCGGGTGGGCAGCGGCAGCGGGTGGCGCTGGCCCGGGCGCTGCTGGCCGATCCCCCGGTGCTGGTGCTGCACGACCCGACGACGGCTGTGGACGCCGTCACCGAGGCGGGGATCGCCGCGGGACTGCGCGAGCTGCGCGCGGGGCGGACGACCGTCCTGCTGACCACCAGCCCGGCCCTGCTCGCCGAGGCCGATCGCGTCGTCTTCGTCGACCGGGGTTCGGTGGTGGCCACCGGTACCCACGCCCGGCTGGTGGCGGAGATCCCCGACTACCGCGAGGCGGTCCTGACGTGAGCACCCCTCCCCCGGGCAACGCGCCGCTGCCCATCGCCTCGCCGGAGCGCACCCGGAAGCTCGTGTGGGCGCTGCTGCGACCGCACCGCCCGCAGGCCCTGCTCGCCGCGGTGGCGCTGCTGGGGGCGGCGGGGCTGAGCCTGCTCACCGCTCCCCTGCTCGGCGGCGTCGTCGACCTCGCCGCGAGCGGGGACACCGGGGCGATCACCGGTCGGGTGCTGCTGCTGGCGCTGGCCGCCCTCGGCCAGGGCGGGCTCGCGTTCGGCGGGTTGGTGCTGGCCTCGCGGCTCGGTGAGCGGGTGCTGGCGGAGCTGCGGGAGGGTTTCGTCGACAGCGTGCTCGCGCTCCCGCTGGAGCGGATCGAGGAGGGCGGGTCCGGCGACCTGACCTCGCGGGTGACCGAGGACGTGGCGGCGATCAGCGAGGCGGTGCGGCAGGCCTTCCCCACCTTCGTGCAGTCGGCGCTGGTGATCGGGTTGACGCTGTTCGGGCTGCTGGCGCTGGACTGGCGGTTCGCCGCGGCGGCGCTGGTGGCGGTGCCGATCCAGGTGGCGACCGCGCGCTGGTACCTGCGCCGGTCCGGGCCGCTGTACGCCGCCCAGCGGGTCGCCGCGGCCGGGGAGCAGCAGCAGTTGCTCGACAGCTTCGGCGGCGCGGCGACCGTCCGCGCGTTCCGGCTGGCCGAGGACCACGTGGCCGCGGTGGGGCGGCGGGTGGACACCACGAACGGCTTGATCGTCGAGGTGACCAGGACCCAGACCCGGTTCTTCGGCAGGCTCAACAGCGCCGAGCTCCTCGGGTTGGCCGCGGTGCTGGGCATGGGGTTCGTGCTGGTGGACGCCCGGCTGGTGACCATCGGCGCGGCCAGCGCCGCCGCGCTGTACTTCGCCAACCTGTTCGGGCCGGTCAACTCGGTGCTGTTCCTGCTCGACACCCTCCAGTCGGCCACGGCAGGCCTCGCCCGGTTGGTCGGGGTGATCGACGAGCGCCCGCGGGCGAGCACGGGCACCGGCGCGGTCCCGGCCGACGGGTCGGTGAAGGCGGTGGGGCTGCGGTACGCGTACGTCGCCGACCACGAGGTGCTGCGCGGGGTGGACCTGGACATCCCGGCGGGCAGCACCGTGGCCCTCGTCGGGGCGAGCGGGGGCGGCAAGAGCACCCTGGCCAAGCTGGTCGCGGGCATCCACCGGCCGACGGCGGGTTCGGTGCACCTGGGCGGGGTGGCCCTGGCCGACCTGGACCCCGCCGCGCTGCGCGAGGCCGTCGTGCTGGTGACCCAGGAGGTGCACACCTTCGCGGGCACCCTGGCCGAGGACCTGGCCCTGGCCGCGCCCGGGGCGGGTGCCGACGCGGTCCGGGGCGCGCTGGGCACCGTCGGCGCGCTGGACTGGGCGCTGGCGCTTCCCGACGGCCTGGACACCCGGGTCGGCGCGGGCGGGCACGAGCTGACCGTGGTCCAAGCCCAGCAGGTCGCCCTGGCCCGCCTGGTGCTGGCCGACCCGGCGCTGGCCATCCTGGACGAGGCCACCGCGGAGGCGGGCAGCAGTGGTGCCCGGGTCCTGGAGACCGCGGCGGCGGCGGCGCTGCGCGGTCGCACCGGCATCGTCGTGGCGCACCGGCTCAGCCAGGCCGCGGCGGCGGACCTGGTGCTGGTCCTCGACCGCGGCCAGGTCGTCGAGCAGGGCCACCACGACACCCTGGTGGCCGCGGGTGGCCGCTACGCCCGCCTCTGGGCGGCGTGGTCCACCGACCGAGCCGAAACCTGAAACCGACCGAGCGAACGCTCTGGTCGAACGGGATTTCAGCTACGATCGCCCGACTGCGACGGCGAGTGCGGGAGGGCGGCCTTGGCTCGATCGACCCCGGCGCGCGGCACCGCCGACGCGGATCGGGTCGCGCTGGGCGCCCGGCTGCGGCAGGCCCGCCGCGCCGCGGGGCTCACCCTGCGCGAGGTCGCGGGCGCCCTCTCAGTCAGCGCGGGCACCTGGAGCGCCGTGGAGAACGGTCGAACCAGGATCACCGACGACCGGATCGCCGCCGCCGCTGCCCTGCTGCGCACCCGGCCGGAAGACCTGGTGGAGTCCCCGGCGCGTCCCGGGAGCGGCTGGCGCGACTTCCCGCCGCTGGAGCTGGACCCACCGCTGGCGGGGGCGCTGGAGGCGTTCGTCGAGCTGGGCTACCACGGTGCGGGCGTGCGCGACATCGCCCAGCGGGCCGGGTTGTCCGTGCCCGGCGTCTACCACCACTGGGCGAGCAAGCAGGACCTGCTGGTGGCGCTGCTCGACCTGGCGGTGGCGGACCTGCTCGTCCGCGCCAGGGCGGCGCGGGCCGAGGGGGACGGGCCGGTGGAGCGGTTCACGCGGCTGGTCGAGTGCCTGGTGCTGTTCCACACGCACCGGCGCGACCTGGGGTTCATCGGCGCCAGTGAGATGCGCAGCCTGGAGGGGGAGAGCCGGGCGCGGATCACCGCGGCCCGGCAGGAGGTGCAGCGCATGGTCGACGACGAGGTGGCCGAGGGGTGCCGCCGCGGGCTGATGGGCACGCCGCTGCCGCACGAGGCCGCGCGCGCGGTGGTGACGATGTGCGCCGCGCTGCCGCAGTGGTGGTCACCGGAGGGGCCGTCGTCGCCGGAGGCGGTCGCCCGCGAGTACGTCGACTTCGCCCTCGACGTCGTCCGGTCCGGGCGCTCGCGTTGACAGCGAACCGGACAGCGGCCTAGCTTCGAACCGACCAAGCGCTCGGTTTGTTCAGGAGGCTTCCCGTGTCGGTGTACGTGCTCCCCGCGCCCTCTGACCGCGCCCGCGCGCTGTACGACCGCATGGTGGCCTTCATGCAGGAACAGGTCCTGCCCGCCGAGGCCGCCTACGCCGCGCACCGGGCGGCGGCTGGACCGGACGGGCACGAGGTGCCGCCGGTGGTCGAGGAGCTGAAGGTCGCGGCGCGGGCCGCGGGCCTGTGGAACCTGTTCCTCCCGGCCGAGTCGGGCCTGACGCAGCTTGAGTACGCGCCGATCGCCGAGCTGTCCGGCTGGAGCCTGGACATCGGTCCCGAGGTGATCAACTGCGCGGCCCCGGACACCGGCAACATGGAACTGCTGCACCTGCTCGGCACCGAGCAGCAGCGGCGCGACTGGCTCGCTCCCCTGCTGGCGGGCGAGATCCGCTCCGCGTTCGCCATGACCGAGCCCGAGGTGGCCAGCAGCGACGCCACCAACATCGCCACCCGCATCGAGCGCGACGGCGACCGGTACGTGGTCAACGGCCGCAAGTGGTGGACCAGCGGCGCCATGGACCCCCGCTGCGCCTTCTTCATCGTCATGGGCAAGACCGACCCGGCGGCCGAGGCGCACCGGCAGCAGTCGATGGTCATCGTGCCCCGCGACACCCCCGGGGTCGAGGTCGTGCGGGACCTGCCGGTGTTCGGCCACCACGACCAGCACGGCCACGCCGAGGTCCGGTTCACCGACGCGGCCGTGCCGGTGGGCAACATCGTCGGCGAGGAGGGCGGCGGGTTCGCCGCCGCGCAGGCCCGGCTCGGCCCCGGCCGCATCCACCACTGCATGCGCGCGCTCGGCGCGGCCGAGCGGGCGCTGGCCATGATGGTCGAGCGGGCGAGCACCCGGGTGGCGTTCGGCGGGCCGCTCGTCGACCAGGGCGTGGTGCGCCAGCAGATCGCCGAGTCCCGGCTGGAGGTCGAGCAGGCGCGGCTGCTGTGCCACCACGCCTGCCACGTGATCGACACCCAGGGCAACAAGGCCGCCCGCGACCTGGTGGCCATGGCCAAGGTCGCCGTGCCCCGGGCGGTCACCGCCGTGGTCGACCGCGCCATCCAGGTCCACGGCGGCGCGGGCATCACCGACGTCACGCCGCTGGCCGCGATGTACGGCTGGCACCGGGCGATGCGCCTGTTCGACGGGCCCGACGAGGTGCACCTGCGCTCGGTGGCGAAGGCCGAACTGCGCCGTACCCCCGTCCTCACCCCGCCGCGCGGCTAGCACTCGTCTCCGAAGAGGACCCGGCTGAGCGGATCAGCCGGGGTGGTCGCGTGCCGGGCGGGATCGCCGAGGCGGTGGACACAGCCGTGGCAGGATCGCGGTGTGATCGATTCCTGGACCTCGGTGGCCGGGTCGCGGACCCGCCGGGTCGTCGCCGAGTGGGTGTGGGGCTGGGCGTTGTCGCGCGGTGTCCCGGATCCCGTCGTGGAACCCGATGGCTACCGCATCGATGTCGGGTTGCCCGGGCACCGGGTGCGCTACGTCCTGCCGGACCCGGGTTCGGTCGGCCCGCGGGCCGCCGATCTCACCGAGCCCGGGACGTGGTTGAAGGTCTGCGGTTCGCCTGAGCAGGTGCGGCCGGGGCTGGGTTCGCGGTGGACCACCGGTGCGGCGGAGTACTTGATGAGCACCGGGCTGGGGGCACACCCGCCCATCACGCCACCGGATCCGTACACCGTGGAGCTGCGCGGCACCGGCGACGTGCACAACGTCGTCGTCCGCACCGCTGACGGGGGGTGCGCGGCGAAGGGGCAGGTCGCGGTGCGCGGTCGGGCCGCTGTCGTCGACATGGTGGAGACCGACCCCGCGCACCGCAGGCGGGGTCTCGGCAGCGTCGTCATGACCGAGCTGTCGCGGGTCGCCTCGACCCGTGGTGCGGTGCGCGCCGTGCTGGTCGCCACCGAAGCCGGGCTGGCGTTGTACCGGGGGCTCGGGTGGGTGGTCGAGTCGCCGATCACCGCCGCGCACCTGGCCGCTTAGCGGTCGCTGTCGTCCCGATACCCATCGTCCCTGCGAGGAGGAGTCCGCGTGGCGCACGACGTCACCGTTGCCGAGGAGCGGTCGGCATCGGTGTTCCGGAGCCGGGCCTTCCTCCGGCTCTGGACCGGTACCACCGCCTCCGGCATCGCCACCTGGGCGCTGCCGTTCATCCTCGGCCTCGCGGTGCTCGAACGGTCCATCACGGCGGTGGAGCTGGGGGTCGTGCTGGCCGCCCGTTCGGCGGGCTTCCTCGTCGCCGTGCCCGTGGCCGGGGTCCTGGCCGATCGCCGATCCCGCCGCCGGGTCGTGCTGTGGGCGGGTCTGGTCGCCGGGTTCGCCTCACCGGTCATCACCGTGGGCATGGGGTACTCGGTGGTGCTGATGGCCGCCGCGGCGGCGGTCGTCGGGGCCGGGCAGGGCGCGTGCAGGCCCGCCTTCCAGGCGCTGACCGCCGAGGTCGTCGCCGAGGGGCAGCGGCAGCAGGCCAACGCCGCGCTGACCCTCGCCGTCCGGGTCACCACCCTGGTGGCCCCGGGCCTGACCGCGCTGCTGGCCGTGGTGGTCGACACCCCGGCGCTGGTGGTCGCCACCGGCGTGCTGTGGCTGGGCGCCGCCCTCATCCCACCCGCCGGGCCCCGGCAGGCCCCGGCGGTGCCGGGCGCCACGACCCGCTTCACCGCCGACTTCCTCGACGGCGTGCGCGAGGCCCGCAGGCACCCGTGGTTCCTCGCCGGGCTCGGTGCCCTGACCGCGGTGATCGCCACCGGCTACGCCGCGACCGGCGTGGTGCTGCCCGTGGTCAGCCGCGACCGCTACGGCACCGAGGCCGTGCTCGCCGCGGCCCTGACCGCCTACACCGTCGGTGCGCTGGTGGGCGCGGTCGTCATCGCCCGCTGGAAGCCCGGCGCCCCCGGGTGGGCCGCGCTGGCGGGTCTGGCCTGCTACGGGTTCGCCCCGCTGAGCCTGCTGCTGCCCGTGCCCGCCGCGGTGGTCGTGGCCGCCTACGCCCTGGCGGGTCTGGGCATCGAGCTGTTCAACGTCCCGTGGTTCACCGCCACCCAGAAGGAGGTGGACCCCACCATGCTGGCCAGGGTGTCGTCGTTGGACTTCCTGCTGTCCTACGGGCTCGCCCCCGTCGGCCTGGCGGTGATCGCACCGGCGATCGACCACTTCGGACCGGGGCCGGTGCTGGCCGCCTGCGCCGCCGTCTGCTTCGCCGCTCCCGCCGCCGCCGCGCTGGTGCCGTCCGCGCGCGGGTTCCGGGTGGCCCGGTGACCGGCCCCGCCCGGTGTCAGGCGGCGGGGTGTTCGACGGGGTTGAGGTAGGGCAGGGAGTCCAGGGGCCGGTCGGTGAAGAAGTGGGCCATCAGGTCGGCCACTTCGGTGTCGCGTTCGAGGTGGGCGAGGTGGTCGGCTTCCTTGATGGTGGTGAAGCGGGCGCCGAGGGCGCGGGCGACCTCCCGGCCCCCGGCGGGCGGGGTGTAGGTGTCGTGTTCGCCGGTGGCGACGAGGGCGGGCATGGTGGCGGTGGGGGAGGCCGGGTACCAGGGGTGGGCGAGGATGCGCTCGCGGTGGGTGAAGTCCTGGGCGAGGACGCGCCTGCTGCGGTTGGCCATCATGTGGCGCATGTGCCGTTCCACGACCTTGCGCCGCTTCACCGGCAGGTGCGCCGGGGACAGGAACTCCGCCACGATGGCGTCGGCCAGCTCGTCGAACCGGCCTGCGTCCCACATCCGGGTCCAGAGCCGGGCGCGGGCCACCGCCTCGGGCGTCAGCGCCGGTGTGGTCGCGAACAGCATCAGGCGGCGGACCGCATGGGGGTGGTGGTGCGCCAACCGCAGGGCGATCGGGGACCCGAAGCAGCCCCCGAAGAGGTTGACGGGTCCCAGCGACAGCGCGCCGATGGCGTGGTGGACGGCCCCGGTCAGGAAGTCCGGGCCGTGCTCGGCGGGCAGGTGGTCGGAGTCCCCGTAGCCGGGGAGGTCGAAGGTCACCATGCTGGTGTGCTCCAGCAGTTGCCGCTCGTACCGCATCCAGGAGTGCCGGTACTGGGAGGAACCGCCGATGATGACGAGGGGTTCGGTGGCGCGGGCACCTGTGGTGGCGGTGCGGACCACGAACCGGAACCCGCGGTACTCCAGTTCGTGGTCGGCCGCGTGGACGCAGGCGGTGGTAGACATCGGGCCTGCATACCCGATCGCAGCCGGGGCTGATCACCACAACGGGGCGTTTCGCGGCCGGGTTCACTCGTACGAGTGGCGAAGCGCGGACACCGCAGGCTGATCCCGGTTCCGCGGTGCCGGGGACCGGTCACCGGGTGGCCACTGTCTATGCTGGCTCGATGCGCACACCCGCCGAGCCGACCTGGTGACCGCCCGCTTCGAGGAACTCGACTGGCGGCCGACGCCCCTGGGCGAACTCGTCCTGCGCCGCAGGCTCGACCCGGTGACCGGTCGGCAGGTCCACGAGATCAAGCTCGGCGACGAGTTCCTGATGTCGAGCATGTTCACCGCCTCCGAGGTCGCGCTGGGCAGGCTGGCCCTCGGCAGGCTGGACGGCACCGGGCTCGACGTGGTGGTCGGCGGGCTGGGGCTCGGCTTCACCGCGCGCACCGTCCTGGAGAGCGCCGCGGTCCGCTCGCTGGTCGTCGTGGACGCGCTGGCCGAGGTGATCGAGTGGCACGAGCGGGGCCTGATCCCCGCGGGCGCCGAACTGACCGCCGACCCCCGCTGCCGGTTCGTGCACGGCGACTTCTTCACCATGGCCCGCTCCGCGGACGGCCTCGACCCGGCCGAGCCGGGCAGGCGCTTCCACGCGATCGTCGTGGACATCGACCACTCCCCCAGGCACCTGCTGCACCCGGACAACGCGGTGTTCTACGCCCCGACCGGGCTGCGGCACCTCACGTCGATGCTGCACCCCGGCGGCGTGTTCGCCCTGTGGTCCAACGACCCGCCGGACGCGGAGTTCACCGAGGTCCTCTCCGGCGTGTTCGCCGACGCCGCCGCCGAGGTCGTCACCTTCGACAACCCCTTGCAGCAGCGCGACGCCACCGCCACCGTCTACCTCGGATCGGTCCCCGCCTGAGCGACCCCCGGGTGAACGCGGTGGGAACAAAGCCGTTGCCACCGCAGTGGTGGCCGGAGTTCACATCGTCGAAACCACTGGGGCGAACCACCTGTCCTAGGGTTTCGCCATCCTCGACGACATCGATCCCTTCATCGGCACGGCCGCCACCTCCCTGCCCGCGGCGCAGGGGCTGGCGGCCACCTGGTGGTGGCCGAAACCGCAGGTGGGCAACACCCACCCCGGGGCCACCTCCCCGCTCGGCATGGTGTCGGCCTGTGCCTACTCCGGCGCCTACCCCACCGGGTACGGGCTCTACACCAAGAACACCGAGGGCGTGCCCGAGGCGATGTTCGACCGGGTGCTGGCCTCCGGGTTCACCCACTTCCAGCAGTCCGGCACCGGGGCGATCCGCAAGTACTACAACTACGTGCGCGTCACCCCGATGGTGCAGCCGCTGGACACCCTCGGGCAGGCGTGGCCGCTGCACGACGAGACCGCCGAGGCCGGGTACTACGCGGCGACCCTCGACACCGGGATCCGCTCGGAGATCACCGTCGGCGAGAAGGTCGCCGTGCACCGCTACACCTTCCCCGAGAACCGCAGCGCCCGGATCGTCGTCGACCTGTCCTGCGGCGGGCTGGCGATCGACCACGGCCGCACGGTGCCGCTGCGGGCGCACGTGGAGAGCACCGGCAACGGCCGCGCCCAGGGCACCGTCGTGGTCGAGGGGGTGCCGCTGTCGGTGCACGTGGAGGTCGACAGCCCCGGCTGGCGCCAGATGCTCTGGCACGACCGCAGGCTGATCGAGGGCGGCACGCGGCTGGACTTCGACCGCATCCGGCACACCACGCTGCGCCCGTTCGGGCTGCTGTTCATGGGCCCCACCGGCGCCGGGCAGAGCGTGGAGGTGCGGATCGGGTTCTCGCTGCGCGGCTGCGAGCAGGCCAGGGACAACCTGCACCGGGAGTGCGGCGGGGCGGTGTCGGCGTTCGACAGCGTCCACGCGCAGACCAGGGACCGCTGGCGCGACCACGTCGGCCGGATCGAGGTCGAGGGCGGGTCACCGGCGCGGCGGCGGGTGTTCGCGACCTCGCTGTACCACTCGCTGATCAAGCCGTGCTTCGCCGACGACGAGAGCCCGTTCTGGCCGACGGCCGGGCCGTACGCCTTCGACGTGTGCACCATGTGGGACATCTACAAGACCCAGCTCCCGCTGCTCGCCGCCATCTGCCCCGACCGGGCCGGGGACCTGCTGGAGTCGCTGATCCGGGTGTGCGAGGAGGAGGGCAACTTCCCCATCGGCTACCGGATGGCCCGCGGCGCCGACCGGTTCTTCCGGCAGGCCAGCGCGCTGGCGCACACCGCGCTGGCCGACGCGCACGCCCTGGGCCTCGGCGACCTGGACTGGAACTGGGCGCTGGTGCACATGGAGGGCGACCTGCGCCGGATGTACGGCGAGGACTTCTACGAGCACGGCGTGGTGCACCCGATCTCGCACACCCTCGACCTCGCCTACGCCTACCACTGCACCTCCGGGGTGGCCAGGGCGCTCAACGACAGCAGGCTCGCCGACGACCTCGACGCCCGCGCCCGCCTGTGGACCAACGCGTTCGACCCGGCCACCGGCCTGCTGCGCGACTCGTCGTTCTACGAGGGCGGCAAGTGGAACTACTCGTTCCGCATCCTGCACGACATGGCGGGCCGGATCGCCATGGCCGGTGGCGACGAGGCGTTCGTGACCATGCTCGACCAGTTCTTCGGCCGCGGCGCCCCCCGGGTGGTGCAGCCGGGCAAGCGCCCGGACCAGACGGTCATGGCGGCGGGGTACGCGCTGAACCGGTTCGAGGGCCTCAACAACGAGCCGGACATGGAAGCGCCGTGGTCCTACCACTACGCGGGCAGGCCGGACCGCACCGCCGAGGTGGTGCACGCGGCGCTGACCTGGCAGTTCGGCACCGGCCCCGGTGGGCTGCCGGGCAACGACGACTCCGGCGGGCTCAGCTCCTGGTACGTGTGGGCCTCGCTCGGGCTGTTCCCGGTCGCCGGGCAGAACCTGTTCCTGGTCAACGCCCCCGCGTTCGAGCGCGCCACCATCCACACCGGACGCGGGGACTTCGTCGTGGAGACCAGCGGCCACCGCGAGACGCCGATCAGCTCCGACGGGCCGGAGCAGGCACCGCCGCCGCAGTACGTGCAATCGGCCCGGCTCAACGGCAAGCCGCTGAAAGCCGCGCACATCAGCGGGTCCGACCTGCACGCGGGCGGCACCCTGCACCTGGAGTTGGGCCCCGAACCCTCTGGGTGGGGGCACCGGATCCGCCCGCCGTCATCATCCGACCTGTTCGGGACGGGAGCACGCCCATGACACGACCGAACCGCCGCCTCGTCATCGTCGTCCGCGCGGACCCGGTGATCTGCGGGCACTCCGGTGAGGCGCGCAACCTCGCCGAGGTCGCCCGCACCCGGGGCTTCGACGACGTCCGCCTGCTCACCTGGCCGATACCGGCGCTGCAGGCGGCGGGCCTGCCGCTGAAACCGCTCGACCGGATCACCCCCTACAGCGACGGCATCACGGTGGAGCGACCGGAACCGGTCGGCGACTACCGGGTGCCGGACGGCCGGTACGTGGCCGGGCTGACCGGGCGCCTGGTCGAGCTGCTCGCCGAGCCGGTCCCGACCACGTGCCTGTCGATGTACCTGGCCCCGCACGACGTGGTCGTCGGCGACGCCGTCGCCGCGGCGCGGGCGGCGGGCTACGCCCCCGACGTGCGCACCATGGCCAAGGCGGTGGGGTCGGACGTCACCAACGTGATCCGCTCCTGCCTGCGCGAGGGCCGCTTCGGCGCGGCGGTGGTCCTGTTCACCACGTTCCTGGCCAACGACCGGGTGCTGGCGGTCTCGGAGTACACCCGCCAGGAGATCATCGCCTCGGCGCGGGACGTGGACGTCCACTGCGGCACCCGCTTCGCCGAGGAGTGCGCGCGGCGGGTCGCCGTCAGCTACCCGCCGATCGACACCTCGGCCTACCTCGACCTGGACCCGGTCGCGGTGGACGCGGCACTGGCCCGGCGGGGCCTGGAGCGCGACGGCTACGTGCTGTTCCTGTCCCGGGTGGCGCGCGCCAAGGGCATCTACGACCTGGTGACCGCGTTCGCCCGGTCCCGGGCGCGGTCGAAGGTCAAGCTGGTCGTGGCGGGCAACGGCCCGGCCCTGGACCACCTCCGCGCCCTCACCGGGGACGACGACCGCATCGTGCACCTCGACGACGTGGACGACGAGGAGAAGCCGCTGCTCATGCGCGGCTGCGCGGCCTACGCGCTGCCGACCAAGCCCGAACCGGAGTTCGTCGAGACCTTCGGCATCGCCCTCACGGAGAAGATGCTCGCGGGCGGCGGCCCGGTGATCACCACGACCACCGGCGGGACCGGCGAGGCGGTGGGCGACACGGCGATCCTCGTGGCGGCGGGCGACGTCGCGGGCATCGCCGCGGCGATCGACCGGGTGGTGCTGGAGATGTCGCCCGAGGAGCGCGCGGCCATGGAGGTCCGCGCCCGCGACCACGCCATGACCTTCGACCGGGCCCGCGTCTTCGACGACCTGTTCACCGCACCGGACCCGATCACCCTGGCCACCCCCCGCTCCCGCACGGCGTAGCGCGGTCAGGCGGGGTCGCCGTCCGGGGGCGGCAGGTCCAGCACCCGGGCGGCCCAGGGCAGGGCGGTGCCCACCTGGGTGCGCTGGACGACGCGCACGCGCGGGGCGGTCGGGATGACCGGCAACCCGGCCCGGGCGGCGTAGAAACCGGTCGCGATGGCGGGCATCGCCGGGTCGAGGTCGAGGACGTCCTCGGGACGCGGGCCTCCCTCCGCGTGCAGGCTCGGCAGCCAGAAGGCGACGTCGACCTGCGGATCGCCCAGGGCGGCGTGGTTCCAGTCGAACAGCACCGCCGCGCCGCCGCGCAGGCACAGGTTGTCGCTGCGGACGTCGAGGTGCAGGGTGGCGGTGCCGGTGAGCGCTTCCGGGGTGGCCGCCTCCAGCAGGACCGGCAGCGCGCGGTCGAGCCAGGCGGGGGAACACAAGCCCAGGGACAGGAAGGGGCCTGGGTCCTCGGCGACCACGGGCCAGCCGTCCGCGGCTTGGTGGTCCGTGTCGATCTTCGGCAGGTCCAGCGGGGTCGCGTGCACCTCGTCCAGGGTGTCCAGGACCGCGTCTACCGAGTCCCGGGTCCACGGCGGGGGCCAGGTGGCGCCGGTGAGGTCTTCGAGCACGAGCAGGGGTTCGGCGCCGTCGTCGTCCCACCCCAGGAGTTCGGGGAGGAACGCGGCGCTGAGCCTGCTGTAGACCGCGTGCTCGGCCCGCAGCCAGGACGCGGTCAGCGGCTCCCGCGCCACCTTGACGAACGCCGAGTGGCCCGCGCCGGTCCGCACGACCCACCGCTGGTTCGGGGCGTAGCCGCGGTCGGTCACCGCCCGCGCCCGCACGACCGGGGAGCCCAGGATGTGCCGGACCCGTTCAGCGGTGGCCTCGTCGAGGTTCATGGCGGAGAACGGTAGCCGCGGCCCAGGTGCCCGCACGACCCGTTTAGCCGCCCGGAGCGGCGCGGCGAGCCCGCCACCGAGGCGCCCACCGCGCTGTCACGGCCGGTCGTCGAAGAGCTGCACCCAGCGGCCGTCGAAGCCGCCGTTCGCGGCGGTGTACCACTGCCCGGTCAACCAGGTCCCCGCTTCCCGCCTCTCGGCGGTGTCGACGACGCCGGTGTGCACGAAGAAGTCGTGCTGCCGCCAGTACGCGCCGTGCGAGGCGGGGTCGCCGCTGGCCGCACCGCGGCTGCGGCCCAGGCTGTCGAGGCCGAGGCCCTGGTAGCCGCCGAAGTCGTCGGAACCGGAGATGGTGTCGGCGTTCTCCTCGCCGGAGTAGGCGCCGTAGAACCAGTTCTTCGACAGGATGCCCTCGCGGCCGTCGGTCAGGTCGGACCGGCCGGAGTCGCGGGAGGCGGTGTGGAAGCGCTGGAGCCCCGCGGTGACCTCGACCGCACCGGACTCCGAGGTCACCGCCGACTCCAGCAGGACGTCGCTGGACTTGTCGCTGAGCCAGTGGGTGGCCCAAGCCGCGTGTTGCCAGTGGGTGGGGATGATGTCGGCGAGGTCCTGCAACTCGTAGGTCACCCGCTTGGTGGCCCGCCAGGGGACCTCCGTGTCGTCGTCGACCTTGCTGGCGAGGTCGAAGGCGGTCGCCGGGGTCACCGCCCCCGCCCGCAGCGCCGCCACCGCGCCGGTGGAGCGCTCCGGGACGAAGACGTAGTGGACGTTCTTGTCGCTGTCGTTGTTGATGTCGACCTCGGCCGTGCCCGTGCCCTCGACCCGCGACGCCACGGTGGCCCAGGAGTCGGTGACGAACCGCAGCTCGTGGCCGTGGCGGTTGACCGTCACCGAGTCCAGGTCGCTGCCGTCGGCCTGCCACAGCATCAGGTGCCTGCCGGTCGGGGCGGTCATGAAGTTGACGCCGCGGCGCATCACGTGGTCCTTGTGGTCGGTGATGGTGGCGTACACGGGGGTTTCGCCGGTACCGGGGTCTCCGGTGACGCCGTGCAGCACGATCTCGACGCGCTCCCAGTCGTGGATGTCCTTGAAGTCCTTGTCGGCCGCGTTGTAGACGTGGTAGATCAGGACGAGGTCCTTGGTGCCGCTGCTGGTGTACTCGATCAGGGCGGTGTAGAGGGTGGGCCGGATGCGCCAGTCGGGGTGGGCCCCGGCCAGGGTGTACTGGTTGACCTCGCGCCAGTTCACCCGGTTGTTCGAGAAGTTCCCGTCGCGGTCGAAGTCGTAGTTCGACAGCCAGTCGGTGCCCTCGCGGCCGCTGCTCTCGTCCCCGCGCTTGAAGATGACGGGCGCGTAGTGGGAGAGGTACGCCTGCCGCTGGGCCGCGGTCAACGTCCACGCCGCCGCCGACGCACTGCCCACCCCCGGCACCGCCGGCGACGCCGCCACCAGGAGCAGGAACACGACCAACCCGCGAACGGCCTTCAGCACCGCACACCCCTCCCGACGTCACCTGGTGATCAGGCTAGTGACCCCGGGCGGGTGGCCACATCGGTCAGTCGGAGTCAGTTCCTTGCCGACCGATGCCGCGCCCGCGGTGTCAGGGGGCCGTGTCCGCCCAGGTGACCGGCAGCTCGTGGACGCCGTAGATGTTCATGTCGGTCCTGAGCCGCACCTCGCCTGCCGGGACGGCGAGCCGGAGGGTCGGGAAGCGGCGCAGCAGCCCGCCGAAGCCCGCCCGCATCTCGATGCGGGCCAACTGCTGGCCGAGGCACTGGTGGATGCCGTGGCCGAAGGACATGTGGCCGCGGGCCTTGCGGTGGACGTCCAGGGTGTCGGGGTCGTCGAAGCGCCGGGGGTCGCGGTTGGCGGCCAGCAGCGCGAGGACGACGGTCGAGCCCTCCGGGATCGTCTCGCCACCGAGTTCGATGTCCTCCGTGGCGTAGCGGTAGAGGAAGTCGACGACGGCCAGGTGGCGCAGGAGTTCCTCGACGGCACCGGGCAGCAGGTCCGGGTCGGCGCGCAGTTCGGCGAACAGGTCGGGGTGCTCCAGGAGCGCGAAGGTGCCCAGGGCAAGCATGTTCGCGGTGGTGTCGTGGCCCGCCACCAGCAGCACGAAGGCGATGCCGACCAGTTCCTCGGTGCTGAGGTCGTCGTTGCGGGCCAGGTCGGACAGCAGGTCCTCACCGGGGGTGGCGCGCTTGCCCGCGACCAGTTGCGCGAGGTAGGTGGTCAGTTCGGTGTACGCGGCCATCTTGTCGTCGAGCGAGATGTCCTTGACGAGGATCTTGGCGGAGTTGACCTGGAAGTTCTCCCGGTCCGCGTAGGGCACGCCGAGCATTTCGCAGATCACCAGCGACGGCACCGGCAGCGCGAACTGCCTGACCAGGTCGACCGGCGGGGTCAGGCGCGCCATCTCGTCCAACTGCCGTTCGACGATGGCGACGATGTGCTCTTCGAGCTGCCGCATGCGCTGGACGGTGAACGCCCCGGTGAGCGTGCGCCGCAGCCGGGTGTGGTCGGGCGGGTCCATGGAGATGAACACGCCCGGCTCCGGTGGGGACGGTTCGGTCATGGCGGGCATGCCGGGGGTCTCGTAGGGCAGGTGCAGGACGCCGATGTCCTGCCGTGAGCTGAACCGGGTGTCGGCCATGGCCTGGCGGACCGCGTCGTAGCCGGTGACGAGCCAGCCCTGGTGGCCGTCGGGGAAGAGCATGGGGCTGACCGGGCGGCCCTCGCGCAGCCGGGTGATGCGGCTGGGCGGGTCGAAGGGACCGGCGTCGCGGTCGAGGGGCAGGCCGTGCGGGGTGGGGACCGTCGAGGTCATCGGGTTTCCTTTCGGGGAGGGTGGTCAGCGGGCGTACTCGCGGTTGAACAACCGCTTCGACCAGAGGTAGCCGCCGAGGGCGATCAGGGCGCACCAGCCGAGGGCGACGGCGGCGTTCGACCCGAGCGGGGTGCCCATCAGCAGGCCGCGCAGGGTCTCGATGATCGGGGTGAACGGCTGGTACTCGGCGAACCAGCGCAACCCGGCGGGCATGGAGTCGGTGGGGACGAACCCGCTGCCCAGGAACGGCAGGAGCAGCAGCGGCATCCCCACGTTGCTGGCGGCCTCGACGCTCTTGCTCACCTGCCCGAGCGCGACGGACAACCAGACCAGCGCGAACGTCAGGGCCACCAGGAAGCCCGCCGTGGCCAGCCACCCGCCCACCCCGGCGGCGGGCCGGAAGCCGACCAGCAGGGCCACGCCGATCACGACCGCCAGGGCGAACGCCGCCTGGATGACGCTGCCCAGCACGTGCCCGGTCAGCACCGAGACGCGGGCGATGTGCATCGTGCGGAACCGGGCGATGATGCCCTCGGTCAGGTCCATGGCGACGGAGATCGCGGTCCCCTGGACCACAGCCGTCACGGTCATCAGGATGATCGCGGGGGTGACGTAGTTGACGTACGCGTCCCGCCCCCCGGACGCCCCGCCGAGCCCCGCGCCCAGGGTGCCGCCGAAGACGTAGACGAACAGCAGCAGGAACACGATCGGCATCCCGACGAGCATCACGGTCAGCGACGGGTAGCGCAGCATGTGCTTGAGGTTGCGGCGCAGCATGGTCGCCGAGTCGCGCAGCGGGTGGAACCGGAGGTCGGCCGGGGCGGGTCCGGCGGGGGTGGGGGTGCTCATCGGGAGGTCACCTTCTCGTCGTGGGGGTTGCCGGTGAGGGCGAGGAAGACGTCGTCGAGGTCGGGGGTGTGCACGGACAGCTCGTCGACCTCGATGGCCCGGTCGTCGAGCCGGTCGATCAGGGTCTTGAGCGAGCGGAGGCTGCCGTCGCTGGGCACCCGCAGGGCGAGGGCGTCGTCGTCGCGGGACACCTCGCCCAGCAGTCGGGTGGCGGCGTCGAGGCCGAGCTGGTCGGCGAACCGCAGGCGGACGTGCCCGCCCGGGATGCGGCGCTTGAGCTCGTCCGCGGTCCCCTCGGCGACGAGCCTGCCGCGGTCGAGGACCGCGATCCGGTCGGCCAGCTCGTCGGCCTCCTCCAGGTACTGGGTGGTCAGGAAGATGGTGACGCCGCCCGCCACCAGGTCCCGGACGATCTGCCACATGCCCCGGCGGCTGCGCGGGTCCAGGCCGGTGGTCGGCTCGTCGAGGAAGATCACCCGGGGGCTGCCGACCAGGGTCATGGCCAGGTCGAGTCGCCGCCGCATCCCCCCGGAGTACGTGGAGACCGGCTTCCCGGCCGCCTCGACCAGGTCGAACTGCTCCAGCAGCCGCCCGGCGCGGCGCTTGCCGTCGCCCCGGGGGAGGTGGTGCAGGTCCGCCATCAGGTGCAGGTTCTCCCGGCCGGTGAGCAGGTTGTCCACCGCGGAGAACTGGCCGGTGACACCGATCGAGGCGCGCACGGCGTCCGGTTCGGTCGCGAGGTCGTGCCCGGCGACCCTGGCGCTCCCGGCGTCGGCGCCGATCAGGGTGGACAGGATCTTGACCGTGGTGGTCTTCCCGGCGCCGTTCGCGCCGAGCAGCGAGAAGACCGTTCCGCGCTGGACGTCCAGGTCGATGCCGTCGAGGACGACGTGGTCGCCGAAGGACTTGCGCAGCCCGGTGGCCGCGATCGCCGAGTGCTGGGTGTGCATGGGATTTCCCTTTCCGGGTGGGAGGAGCGGGTCAGGAGCGGCGGATGGTGATGGCGCCGAACGAGGTCTGCGCGCGCACCTCGACGGTCTCGTCGGACTCCTCCGGGCTGGTCGCGTTCTCCAGCAGGTTGCGCACCTGCCCGAAGCCGGTGTTGACCTCCAGCCAGGCGGCGGTGCCCTCGGCGATGCCGATGTCCAGGTCGCCCATCGCGGTGCCGAGGTCGACCGAGCCGCGGGCCACCTCGCCGACGCGGATGCTGCCGTTGGACGTCTTCGCCTCGACCCCGGCGCCCGCCCGGTCGACGGAGATGTCCCCGTTGGCCGAGCGCACCCGCACGTCGCCGGTGACCCCGGCGAGCGCGGTGTCGCCGTTGGAGTTCTTGACCACCACGGAGCCGTCGGTGTCGCCGATGCGGACCTTCCCGGAGCCGGTGTGGATCTCGGCGTTGCCCGCGACGCCGTCCGCGGTCACGTGCCCGGCAGCGGTGTCCACGCGCAGCGGGCCGGTCCGCTCCAGCCGGACGTTCCCGGCGGCGGTCTTGAACCGGCACTCGCCGAGCCTGCCCGTGCCGGTGAGGTCCCCCATCTGCACCTCGCCGGTCACCTGCGAGCCGCTGGGCAGGTCGATGGACACCTCCACCGACCTGGTCTTGCGGGAGAAGTCGAAAGCGCGCGACTTCGGCCCCACGACCTGGAGCACGCCGCCCGCGTAGTCGACGCGGACCCGCTCGGCTGCCTGCACGTCCGAGTCGTTCGACTCGTCGCTCGGGCGGATGTCGACGGAGGTGTCGGGGCGGTCGCTCGCGGTGATCCGCAGGTTGCCGACACCGAGTTCGACGGTGACGGAGATCGGTTCGGGCGTGTCGAAAATGGGCATGGCTGTCCCCTCGTCATGGGTTGGTTCCGCATCCCCGCAGGTCAGGGACGCGTGTGGTGGGGCGGTGGGGCTAGCGGACCCAGCCGGTGAGGCGCTGCTGGGTGCGCTTGGCGCCGGTGCGCTGCTCGGGCCGCTGGTCGCGGTCGGCGCGCTGCAGGGCGGTCGAGGCAGCGCGGACCAGCCAGGCGTTGACCGAGCGCCCCTCCTTGGCGGCGGCCTCCTCGACCGCGGCCTTGAGCTGCTCGGGGAGGCGCACGTTGATCCGCGAGCTGGGGCCGTCCTCGGCGATCAGCGGGCCGCCGTCGGCCACCACCGGGTCCTCCTCGACCGGGGCCTCGACCGGTTCGGCGGGTGGTGCGGTCACCACGAAGTTCGGATCGCGTCCGCGCAGGCGCAGTTCGACCGAGCCGGGGGCCAGGTCGCTGGTGATCTCGTCGGCCGCGGCGGACAGCGCCTCCAGCAGCGTCATCCGGATCGCCGATTCGAGCGACCCGGTCAGGCGCTCGACCAGCCGCCGCGCCTCGTCGCCGCTGGCTTCGGCGAGCGTGGCGAACTCGCGCCCGAGGTTGCTCACATAGGAGGTCAAGTCCATGGCACCAGCATGGCACATGCATGGCACCACAGCAAGCCATCATGGCTCAGGCTGACGCCAAGGCGGCACCAGATGGCACTTTGAAACTGAAAAGCACTGGTCACAGCGGTGCCGTCCGATGACCTGGGGCGCTCCGGCGATGCGCGGGATGTGGGCTGCGCGTTCGTCACGCCCGCCACAACCTCCCGCCGAAGTTGTTCGGTGCGGTACTAGAGCCACGGGTCGGCGCGGTGCCAGCATGGACAACCCCGGCATCAACTGGAGGTCCCCGTGGTGGTTCGGCCGTTGTGGCGCCCGCTCGCCTGCATGGCCGTGGCGGGGGTCGCGGTCAGCGCCCTCACCGGGTCGGGCAGCGGTGCCGCCGAAGCCGCCCCCGAACCCGTGGCCGACCACGTCGAGGTGTCGACCGGGGGCCTGCCGTCGGTGCCCGCCTACCGGATCGCCGCACCCGTCGTCGACGGCGGTGTCGCCGTGCTGGACGACATCGCCGACTACGGCACCGAGGAGGTCAGCGGGCGGGCGGGGCTCGCCGGTGGTGCCACGGCCGCGTTCGACCTGCGCCGCGGCGCGATCGGGCTGGCGGGCACGGTCACCCTGGACGACCCGGCCGCGGGCGTGCGGGTCTCGGCGCAGGTGTCCGGGGGCGTCAGCCGGGTCGCCGACGACACGGTGCGGTGGTCGGGGCTGGTGGAGATCACCAGGGCCGGGAGCCAGAACCTGGTTCTCGCCACCATCACCGTCGTCGACCGCGTCCTGGACCCGGGCAACCACGCGGTCAACCTGCGCCACGCCGGGCAGGACCGCAAGGCCGTCGTGCACGTGCCCGCCGGGCGGGGTGGGGTGCGGGGGCTGCCCGTCCTGGCCCACTTCCCCGGCCTGCTGGAGACCCCGGCGATCGCCGAGCAGTACGACAAGCTGACCCCGCACTCCGACAAGCGGGGCTACCTGCTCGTCATCCCCGAGCACTACGGCCCCGGGTGGCAGGGTGTCAAGGGCGGCCTGCCCGCCCCCGACGTCGACGACCCGGGGTTCGTGCGCGCCCTCCTGGCCCGCGTCCACGAGCGCTTCGGCGGCGACCCGCGGCGGACCTACGCGTCGGGGATGAGCAACGGCGGGTTCTTCACCAGCCTGACCGCCTGCGTGCTCGCCGACGTCTTCGCCGCCTTCGCCCCGGTCGCAGGCCAGCTCAACGACCCGCAGGCGTGCGCGCCGTCGCGGCAGATCCCGATCGCGATGATCCACGGCGACGCCGACCCGCTGGTTCTCTACGACACCACCGTCCCCGCCGCCGCTTTCTGGGCGGCGCACAACGGGTGCGCACCCGAGCCGGTCGCCACCCCCCTGCCCGACACCGACCCCGACGACGGCACCACCGCCATCCGGCACGACTACACCGGCTGCGCCGCGGGCGCCCCGGTCGTCCTGTTCCAGGCCGTCGGGGTCGGGCACGCCTGGCCCGGCGGCGACCCGTACCCCGTGCCGTGGCTCGGGGTGGCGGGCCGCGACCTCGACGCCAACGAGACCATCTGGGACTTCGTCTCCCGGTACACCCTGCCGCTCGCCTGACCCCGTGACCTGATCCGTCCGCACGCGGACCACCGCTGTCCGCGCCCGGCGGCATACCGTCGCGGTGTGGACAGCGGAACGCGGCGGGTCGTGGTGGTGGTGCAGCCCGCGGTCAACCTGTTGGACCTGGCCGGGCCGGTGCAGGTCTTCGACGCGGCGAACCACTGCGGCGCGGCCTACCGGCTGGAGTACGCCGCGGTGGCGGACCGGGTCGACAGCGCGCAGGGGCTGCGGCTGGCGGACCTGCGGCCGTTGCCGGATGCGTCCGCGGGTGACCTCGTGCTGGTCCCCGGCCCCCGGTTGGAGCGGACCGGGGTGCGGGTCGACCCGGAACTGGTGACCTGGCTGCGCCGGTCGGCGGCGGTGGGGGCGGAGTTCGCCGCCGTGTGCAGCGGGGCCGCCGCGCTCGGCGAGGCCGGTCTGCTGAACGGCCGCCGCTGCACGACGCACTGGGAACTGCTGGAACCCATGCGTTCGCGCTACCCCCGGGCGAAGGTCCAAGACGGTGTGCTGTTCACCCACGACGGCCCGGTCAGCACCAGCGCGGGCGTCGCCTCGGGCATAGACCTGGCGCTGTCGCTGGTGCACCGCGACCACGGCCCGGCCACGACCGCGGCCGTCGCCCGCGCGCTGGTCGTGTACCTGCGCAGGCCCGGCGGCGGGGCGCAGTTGAGCCCGTTCCTGAGCCACCGGGCGCACGTCGACGAGGCGGTGCACGCCGTGCAGGACCACATCGCCGAGCACCTGGACCGGCCGCACCGGCTGGCCGACCTGGCCGCCAGGGTGCACCTGTCCCCGCGCGGCCTGAGCCGGGCCTTCACCGCCGCCACCGGCATCACCCCGCTGGAGTTCCACCAGCGGCTGCGCCTGGCCATGGCCGAGGACCTGCTGACCGCGACCGACCTGACCGTGTCCGCGGTCGCCGCCCGCACCGGCTTCCGCGACGCCCGCCAGCTCCGCAGGCTCTACCGCGAGCGCCACGGCGCCCCGCCGTCGTCGCTGCGCGCCTGACACCCCCTGAGAGGACCCCATGCGCTTCCGCGTGCTCGGCGCCGTCGTCGCCGCGACCCTGTTCGCCGGTGCCGCCGCCCTCGGCGTGACCGCGTCGATGGCGGAGGGCTTCCCCGAGCCGCCACCGGGCCACTGGCCCGCCGCCGCACCCGTGCCACCGGACCGGCTGGTGGTGGCCGTGGCGGTCGGCGCGACCGGTTCGGTGGCCGCCGACGTGCTCGCCCCGTACTCGGTGTTCGCCGGGTCACCCCGGTTCGGGGTGCGGGTGGTGGCCGAGAAGCTGTCACCGGTCACCCTCTCCGGCGGGCTGCACGTCGTGCCGGACAGCACCTTCGCCGAGGTCGACGCGCCGGACGTGGTGGTCGTGCCCGCGGTCGTCGACCGGGCGGGGCCGGGTGAGGCGGCGCTGCGGGAGTGGGTGGCGCGGCAGGCGGACCGGGGCGCACTCGTCCTGGGGGTGTGCAGCGGGGCCGGGGTGCTGGCCGAGGCGGGGGTGCTCGACGGGCGCTCCGCCACCACGTTCTGGTCCGCTGTGGACGGTATGCGCGATGACCACCCGGACGTGGACTGGGTCGCGGGCAAGCGGTACGTCGAGGACGGTGGTGTCATCACCACGGCGGGCGTCAGCTCGGGGGTCGTCGGGGCGCTGCGCGTGGTCGAGCGGTTGGCCGGGCCGGAGGAGGCCGAGCGGGCGGGTGCGCGCGCGGCGTACCCGGGCTGGTCCCGCACGGCGGGGCTGGACATCCCGGCGCACGGCCACTCCCCCGCCGACCTGCCGTACGTGCTCAACGCCGCCTTCCCGTGGGGGCGGGCGGTCACGGGGGTCGGGGTCGGCCCGGGGGTGGACGAGCTGGACCTGGCCGCCGCGCTGGAGGTGTACTCCGGCTCGTCGTTCGCCCAGCGCACCGTCCCGGTGGCCGCGGCGGGTGAGACGCGGACTCGGCACGGCCTGCGCCTGCTGGCCACCGCGCCCGCCGACCTCGACCGCTTGGTGCTCACCGCCGACGACCCGGCACTGACCCGGTGGGCCGACGAGCACGACGTTCCGGTGAGCCGGGTGCGCGGGTTTGACGCCGCGCTGGCCGATCTGGCGGTCACCGCGGACCGGGCGAGCGCGACCGCCGCGGGCAAGTTCATCGAGTACCCGACCGCGCACCTGGCGCTGGCGGGCGGCCCGTGGCCGTGGCGCCCCACCACCCTGCTGGTCGTGGCCGTGCTCGTGGCGGGCACCGCGGGCGGGCTGATCGCCCGCCGGGACAAGCGGAGAGCGTCGGGCAGGGGACGCTGATCGCCGCCGGGGTGAACATCCGGTGGACCGACTCCGGGGGTACGGCGCAGGCCCGACCCCGGAGAGGGTGACGCCGCGCAGAGTAGAGTCCTCTGTAGATGGTGTGATCGAGTGGCGGATTGACAGGCCGCGCACCCACTGCGCGTCGGTTCGCCCGGCTCCCACTTCCCCGCAAGGAGCAGCGGGGCAGGGCCGTCCGGGCACGGCCCGCGACAGAGGGCCACTCACCGGAATAGCCCAGTAACCCGGGTCACAACACGCCGATTTCCCTTGCGCGAGAGCACATCAGCGAAGGGGCGTGGGAATGTGAGATCCAAGCGCATGATCGGAGCGGCCGCGGTGGCCGTCGCCGCCGTGGTCGCCAGTGGGGTGCAGGCGGTGGCCGTCGACGGCAACCTGCCCGGCGGCACGAGCATCTCGGTGGACGTCGCGAGCCCGGCCGCGGGCACGGTGGTGCCGCAGGGGCCGGTGACCGTCACCGGCACGGCGGCGATCGGCACGGGGGCGGCGGTCAAGGACACCGCGCTCACCTATGTCGTGGACGTCTCCGGCAGCACCGCGGCCGGGTGCGCGGCGGGCACGATCCTCACCTGCGAGAAGACCGCCGTGGCCAACCTCAACGCCATCGCCGCCGCGCCCAACACCGTGGTGGGCAGCGTCGGGGCGGTCGTGTTCGGCTCCGACGCCGCGACCGTGGACGTGCGCCCGGTCGGCGGTGACCAACTGCTGACCGCCCCCGAGTCCGACGAGAACGGCAACGGCACCCGCGACGTCGAGGAGGCGGTGGACTCCGCGGTGATCGGCGGGGTGCAGCAGTTCACCCCGAGGTCGTTCCCCAGCGGCACCAGCTTCGTCCCCGCCGTGCAGGCGGCGACGACGGTCACCGGCGCCCAGCCGCAGGGCCGCAAGGTCGTGCTGTTCCTGTCCGACGGGTTCGCCTCCGGTGACGTGACCGGGGTCGCGGGCGCGGTGCCCGCCAACGTCGACTACTACACCTTCGCCGTGGGCCCCGGCTCGGCGTGCAACGGCGGCGTGTACAACGCCAGCCTCCAGGCCATCGCCGACCTCACCGGCGGCACCTGCACCGCCGTGCCCGACCCGGCCAACCTGCCGAGCGTGGTGCCCGGCATCATCGACTCGACGCTGACGAACCTGACCCTGAGCGTGGACAACGGGGCGCCCACGGCGATCACCGACGTCACGCCCGGTCTGCCGCAGACCGGCCCGGCGTCGGTGGGCTACACAGTCGACACCGCTCCGCTGACCTCCGGCACGCACCAGCTCTGCGTGACCGCGCGCGGCACGGACGGCGGCGGCGCGGGCACCGTCACCGACTGCACCACCGTGATCGTCAACGACCCGCCGGAGGTGGTCCCCGGAGGCCCGTACGCGGGCCAGGAGGGCACACCGGTCGCCCTGGCGGGCACGGTCGTCGACCCCGACGGGCCGAGCCTGGCGACGCAGTGGAGCGCGGTGCCGCTGTCCGGTGTGGACGCGGGCGCGACGTGCGCCTTCTCCGCGCCCACGTCGCTGAACACCACCGTCACCTGCGACGACGACGGGGTCTGGACCCTGCGGCTCGCCGCGAACGACGGCCTGCACCCCGACGTGGTCGCCACGACCACGCTGACGCTGACCAACGTGGCGCCGCAGGTGAGCATCTCCGCGCCCACCGACGGCACGCTGGTGCTGCGCGGCACGCCGATCGGCGTCACCGCGCCGTTCACCGACATCGCCGCGCACGACACCCACACCTGCACCGTCGACTTCGCCGACGGCACCCCGGTCGTGACCGGGACCGTGGCGCAGGGCGCGGGTTCGGGCACGTGCACCGCCTCGCACACCTACACCGGCGTCGGCGCGCACAACGTCCTGGTGACGATCACCGACGACGACGGCGGGTCCGCCACCGCAGTGGTCAAGGTCGTGTCCCACGTGCGGGCCGAGGCGTGGTCGATCAGCGCCTCCGGCCTGCTCACCATCGCCAAGACCCCGCACGCCACCTGCCCGCCGTCCTCGGACAAGACGACCGCGTCGCTGAACGTGATCGGCCTGGCCTCCGTGCAGGCGCTGCACGCGGACTGCTTCCTCGACGTCCAGACCGGCCGCACCGACGCCGGGGCCGAGGTGTCCAGCGCGAGCCTGCTGGGCGGCGCGATCACCCTGTCCGACGTCGAGACCAGTTGCGTGGCCACCGAGGCGGGCCTGTCCAGCTCGTCGCGGGTGGGCACGCTGAACGGCACGCCGATCGGCACGGGGCCCGCCAGCATCGGCATCCCGGGCGTGGCGACCGTCCACGTGAACCAGACGGTGATCGGGCCGAACGGGCAACGCGCGCAGTACGCGGTGCGCGTGGTGACCCTGCTCGGGCAGGAGATCATCGTGTCCGGTTGCCGGATGGGCTTCTGATCCCCGCGGTGGCCCCGGGCACGCGTCCCGGGGCCACCGCATTGCCCCGGCCACCAGCGGTGGCGCCGTGGCTGCGGCTCTGGGTGGACATGCACCGCCCCTGAGCACCGGTCGGGGCGAGGCCCACTCAACCCGATCGAGACCGCGTGTCAGATTACACCATTCTCCCGATATTGTTATTATCCAAACCCTGCCACAATGCTCCGAGCGCGTCGACGTGTCGCGCCGGATGGAGGGCGGGAATGGTGCGGAAGACAGTGCGCGTCGCGAGCGTGGTCCTCGGCGCGGTGGTGGCGTTGGGGCTGGCCGCGCCACCGGCGTCCGCGCAGGGGCGGCAGTTGCGGCTGCTGCCCCTGCCCGCGGGCGCCACGAGGGGCACGGCCACCGACATCACCGCCGCGGGGGTGGTCTACGGGTTCGCCTCCGGCGGCACCGCGGGTGTGCGCGCGGTGTCGTGGGTCGGTGGCCGGGTCGTGCCGCTGGAGCCCGCGGGCGGCACCAGCGAGTTGCACGACGTCAACGACCTGGGCATGGCGGTCGGGTCGCACCGCGACGGGGACGGGCCGGAACACGCCGTCCTGTGGTTCGCGGGCAGGCGGATCGACCTCAACCCGGACGGGGCCGAGTCCAGCGAGGCGGTGGGCACCAACAACCTCGGGCAGGTCCTCGTCCGCAGCACCCACGACGACGGGGGTAGGCGGGTCGTCAGGACCGCGCTGTGGCGGGCGGGCACCGCGCACACCGTGGTGGAGGACCGGGCGCCGACCGGCTTCTCCCGCGCCGTGCTGGGCGAGGGCGGGCACGTGGTCGCCACGTTCAGCGACGGCACCACCGAGCACACCCGGATCTGGCGCGGTGCGGACCCGGTGCGCGAGATCCCGCACGGGGAGTACGCGACGCTGATCCCGGTGGACGTAAACCGGGCGGGCGATGTCGCCGTGGAAGCCATCCTCGCTGGGATGCTCCAGGTCCCGCTGGCCCACCTCTGGCACGACGGTGTGCTGACCCCGCTCCCCGGGCTCACCGGGAGCTCCTACTTCACCGGCTTCGACCTCTCCTTCGCCTCCCCCACCGCACCGGGTGGCCCGTGGCTCAACTCCGCGGGTGACGCCGTCGGCTACTCCCCCGATGCCGGGAGCAACGGCCACAGCGTGCGCTGGCACCACGGCGAGCCGATCGACCTGACCCCCGCGGCGGACCTGTCCTTCAACGCCTCGATCAACGAGCGCGGTCAGGTCAGCACGCAGAGCTGCATCGACTCGCCCACCGGGTCCCTCTGCACGGCGCTGTTCGTCGACGGTGCCGCGGTGGAGGAGATCACCAGTCCGATGGGCCGGGTCACCCCTTTCACGCTGCACCCGTACCTGCCCCGGGTCGTCGGCGAGGTCTCGGCCCCGGACGGCACCACCCTGCCCTTCCTCTGGAGCTGAGAGCACAGTGAGAACCAGAACCAGAACCCTGCTCACCGCGGTCACCGTGATCGCGGGCGTGCTCGGCGCACCGGGACAGGCCGCCGCCGCGCCTGCCGGTGTGGCCACCGGTCCGCAGGTGATCTTCGCGCCCCAGTCCTGCCCGTTCCCGCTGCTGGTCACCCAGGCGGTGCAGGTGGAGGGTCTGGTGGACCTGCCGTCGACCGCGCCGGTGGGCCAGCCCACCCCCGCGACGCGGGCCCAGTTCACCGTCACCTTCCCCGCCGAGGTCCGCCAGGGGTTGTCCCTGGTCGGCGCGGAGACGCTGGACGGCACCATCACCGTCCCGCTCACCGGCACCTACTCCGACGGGCGGGTCATCTCCACCGAGCACGAGATCCCGCTGACCAGGGTGCCCGTGTCGGGTCCCCCCGGTCCCATCCAGGTCGTCGACGGGGTCCCGATCCCCCCGGTGACCGAGGCTGCTCCCACGGTCCTCACCTGGCGGGTCGGCGGCCTGCGGGCGTTCCTCACCCCGAAGCGGGCCGACGGCACGCCGACCGGGCTCGGCTCGTTCAACACCGGCTGCACGGTGCCCGAGCGCGCCCGGACCGGGGCGGCCAGGGTCTCCTTCGGCGGCGCCACCCAGCCCGCCGGGGCGGTGACCGCCCAGGAGTGCCCGATGCCGCTGATCGGCAACCAGACCAGCGGCGTGCGGGCGACGACCTCGCTCCCCGCGCAGCTCCCGACCGGTGCGAGCACCCCGGCTGCGGACCTGGACCTGGCGATCACCTTCCCGCCGCTGTTCACCACCGGCCTGGCGCTGGTGGAGGCCACCCGGGTGCGCGGCACCCTGCGCCTGCCGGTGACCGTCGTCGCCGACGGGGTGGTCCGCAGCCGCACCGAGTACCGGTTCGCCCTGCCCGACACCCCGGTCCCCGCGGAGGGCAGCGCCCTCACCCTCGGCGGCCGGGTCCGACTGGCGCCGGAGACCGGCACCACCGCGGGCGTCCTGGACTGGTACACCGGCGACCTGACGATGGAGCTGACGCCGCTGAACGGCCGGGAGCAGGAGACCGGGCTGGGCACGTTCACCTCCACCTGCACCCTGCGCTCCGGGCAGGACGCGCACCTGGCCTCGGTGCGGTTCGCCGACGCGGAGGTCCCGGGGATCGTGCAGGACTGCGTGTTCCCGCTGATCGGTTCCCAGCCCCAGGAGGTGCGCGCCCGCGTGGACCTGCCCGCCGAGCTGCCGGTGGGTTCGAGCACGCCCGCGAGCACGGCGACCACGAGCTTCCGGCTGACGGAGGCGACCGTCCAGGGCCTGCACCTGATCGGCGCTGCCCGCCTGCGCGGCGAGTTGCGGCTGCCGATCACCCGTTCCTTCGAGGGTGCCCCGGCGGGGGCGCGGACGTACGTGCAGCCGGTCGACGTGGCCGTCCCGCAGGGCACCGACCTGCTCGACGTGCCCGGCACCGCGGTGCTGGACCCGGCGACCTCGGCGGTGCCCGGCGTGCTGAGCTGGTCGGTGGGCGACGTCGGGGCGACCCTCACCGCGGTCAAGGCCGACGGCTCGATGAGCGAGGTCTTCGACTTCAGGTGCACCACCCGCCCCGGCCAGGACACCCGGTTCGCCTCGGTCCGGTTCACCCCGGTCCTGACCGCTCCCACGGGGTTGACCGCTCAGGGCACCACCTCGGACTCGGTGCGGCTGACGTGGTCGGCCGCCACCGGCCCGGCCCCGATCACCGGCTACGAGGTCCACCGCGACGGCACCGGGGTCGCGGAGACCACCGCCACCGAGGCGGTCGTCAGCGGCCTGTCCCCCGCCACCGGGTACAGCTTCACCGTGCGGGCCGTGGACGCGACCGGCGCGGTGTCGGCCCCCAGCGCGGCACTGGTGGTCCGCACCCCGCCCAGCCCCCCGACGCGCTTCGCGTTCACCACGGCGGGCAGCTCGCGGTTGGAGGAGGCCAGGACGACCATCGCCCTGTCCGGCACCGCCACCGGTGAACTGCTGCCCTCCGGCGAGGTCACCGGCGACGTCACCTTCGCACCGACCACGGTGCGGCTGGGCTACGCGGGCATCCCGATCACCGCCACCGCGCAGTTCGCCCCGACCGGTCAGGTCACCGGCACCCTGTCCGGCGGCACGCTCACCGCGGGGGTGGATGCGGACTTCCGGCTGCGGTCGATCCGGCTGTTCGGGCTGCCCGTGCCGCAGACGGGCACCTGTGGGACGGCCACCCCGGCGCACATCGACCTGTCGGGAACCGGGATCACCCCGGCCCGGGGCGGGGTGGTGACCGGTGCCTACCCGCTGGCCGGGTTCAGCGGGTGCGGCGCGCTGACGCCGTGGCTGACGAACACCGTGTCGGGTCCGGGCAACACCCTGTCGCTCACGCTCACCCCCGGGAGCTGACGACCGGGCTCGCCCCGGGGTGTCCGCGCCCCGGGGCGAGCCGCTCCGGTGGACCCGTGCCGAAAGCCCTTCCGCGGTCTTGCAGCGCCCGGGGTCATCGTCGAGTCGTTCGACCCGAACGACAGGGGAGGGAACTCGTGCTGACAAGCACCTACTACAAGGCCGACCCCGACGCCGGGCACTGGGAGTCGGTCTCGCACTACGCCGCCAACCGGTGCGTCCAGCACTACGGGCGGGTGTGGAACCCGGCGGGCACGGTCGTGGCCGGTGGTGGCCGCCAGACCTGGGGCAACTGCGGCTGATCCAGGCGGGCGCCGGGGGGTCGCCCGTGGATCGGCAGGGGGAAGGCCGTCGCCACTCGACGCCCGCGAGCAGGGCGCGGGTGGCGACGGCGTCCTCCGTGCGGCCGGGGAGGGCGTCCCACAGGGTCGCCGCGGCGGTGAGGTGGGTGCGGGCGGCGGCGGTGTTGCCGTCGGCCAGGGCCCGTTCGCCGAGCAGGCACAGGCAGGTGGCCTGGGCGACGGGCTCGCCGACGACGCCGCGGAACAGCTCCACGGCGGTGCGCAGGGCCTCGACCGCGGGGGCGCGGTCGCCGAGGTCGAGGTAGGACCGGCCGAGGGCCATCAGGGTGTGGGCGGCGCAGTTGCGGTCGTCGAGCGAGGTGAAGATGGCCAGGGCGTCGCGCAGGGCTGCCAGGGCGCGCAGCGGGCGCCCGTGCGCCCGCTGCAGGGTGTTGAGGTGGCGGCGGACGGTGGCCCCGCGGTGGCGGTCGCCTGTGTCGTGGACGACGCGGAGGGCCTGGCGGAAGGAGTCCTCCGCCTCCGCCGCCCGCCCCTGGGCCAGCCGGACGACCCCGAGCGAGGCCTGCAACTGCGCCTCCAGGGCGCCGTGGCCGCCCGCCACGGCGATGCGCAGCGCGGCCTCGGCGTGCTCGGCGGCGTCGTCGGGGCGGTCCTCGTGGCGGGCGATGGTGCCCAGGCCCGCGACGGCCAGGGCCAGGCACAGCCGGTCGCCGACCTCGGCGGCGAGGTGCGCGGCGCGGCGGAACTCCGCGTCGGCGGTGGCGAACTCGTCGCGGTAGACGTGGATCTGGCCGAGGCCGCGCAGCAGCGGCGCCTCGCCGCGGCGGTCCCCGGCGGCCCTGGTCGCGGGCAGGGCCGGCTCGTGGCTGCGGTGCCAGGCGGTGAGCATGGCCCGGTGGTCGTGGTAGGGGACCATGGCCGCGGCCAACCGCCAGGCGGGTTCGGCCAGACCCCGGTCGGCCGCCATGGCGATGGCGCCCAGGAGCGTCGAGTTCTCGATGTCGAACCAGGCCGGCGGGTCGCGCACCAGGTGGCGCACCTGCTCGGCGGGCAGGATCGAGGCCGTCTGGCCGCGCACCCGAACAGGCTGGTGTACATCAGGTCGGTGGCCCGGTCGGCGAGGCGCAGCCAGGTGGCGACGAGCCGGGACACCGCGGCGCGGCGGTCGGCCTCCGGCAGCGCGGCAACGGCCTCGGCGGCGTAGGCGCGCAGCAGGTCGTGCAGGCGGTAGCGGGGCCTGCCGAGGGCGTCGGTGTCGACGGCGCGCACCAGGTCGGCGTCGACGAGCTGGTCGAGGACCTCCTCCGACGCCGGTTCGCCCAGCAGCACGCCGAGCACCCAGCCGGGTTGTGGTTCCGGCCCCAGCAGGCCCAGCAGGGCGAACCCCCTGGCCGCCGCCGGGGGCAGCAGCCGCAGGCTCAGGTCGAAGCAGGCGTGCACCCCCAGCTCCCCGACGCGCAGCTCGCTGATCCGCCGCGACGAGTCGACCAGGCGCTGCACGAACACGGCCAGCGGCCAGGTGCCGCGACTGGCGAGCCGGGCGCCGGCGATCCGGATGGCCAGCGGCAGGTGCCCGCAGGCGCGCAGCACGGCCGCGGGGTCACCGGGTTCGGCGGCGACCCGCCGCTCCCCCACGATCCCGGCGAACGGCACGCCCCGCCAGTGCGGCATCCAGGTGCCGCTCGGCACCGGGTCGAGCGCCGCGGCCCGGACTCGCTCGCCACCGAGACCGGGTTCCTCGACCGGGCGATCGCCTACTTCGCCGCCCACGGCACCACCCGCGTCGAGCGGCTGATGACCGACAACGCCTGGGCCTACCGGTGGTCCCCGCGACAGGCCTGCGCCGAGCACGGCATCCGAACTCAACGCCGCCACCACGCACTCGGAGGCCATCCACCAGCCGACTGACACCAACCTGGTGGCCAAGTACACCTGGTGTCCTGAGTCGTTAATTCGCTGGCAGTAGGCGGCGAGGGACTTGAGGATCTGGTCGGCTGTGCGGGTCCAGACGTAGGGTTTCGGGTTGGTGTTCCACTGCTTGATCCAGTCGCGGATGTCTTTCTCCAGGGCTGTGATTGAGCGGTGGACACCCCGCCTGAGCAGCTTCGCGGTGATCTCGGCGAAGAAGCGCTCCACCAGGTTGAGCCAGGACGAGCAGGTCGGGGTGCAGTGCAGGTGGAAGCGCGGATGTTTGAGCAGCCATGCTTTTACCGCCGGGGTCTTGTGGGTGGCGAGGTTGTCGAGCACGACGTGCACGTCCAGTCCGGCGGGCACGTTCTTGTCGATCGTGCGCAGGAACGCCAGGAACTCCTGGTGCCGGTGGCGGCGCTTGACCGCGCTGATGACCTGACCGGTGGCGGTCTCGAGTGCGGCGAACAGGCTGGTGGTGCCGTGCCGGACGTAGTCGAAGCTCTGCCGTTCGGGCACGCCGGGCAGCATCGGCAACACCGGTGCCGAGCGGTCCAGGGCCTGGATCTGAGACTTCTCGTCCACGCACAACACGACCGCTTGCGCGGGCGGATCGAGGTAGAGGCCGACCACGTCGCGGACCTTGTCCACGAACTGCGGGTCTTTGCTGATCTTGAATGTGTCCACCCGGTGCGGTTTGAGGCCGAACGCCCGCCAGATGCGTGACACCGCCGACTGCGACATGCCGATCCGGGAGGCCAGCGACCTGGTGGACCAGTGCGTCGCGTTCGCGGGCTTGGTCTCCAGCGTGGTCACCACGACCTGCTCGACCTGATCATCGGAGATCGTCCGCGGTCGACCCGGCCGGGGCTCGTCGGACAGTCCGTCCAATCGATCGCGCAGAAACCGCGCCCGCCACGTTCCCACAGTATGGCGACTGAGGTTCAACCGTTGTGCCACAACGGTGTTCGGCTCGTCGGACTCGGCGCACGCGAGCACGATGCGTGCTCGAAGCGCCAGCGCCTGCGCGGTCGTGCGGCGACGCGTCCACCCTTCCAGGACTCGGCGCTCTTCCTCGGACAACGCCAGTGGCACCAGCTTCGGGTTCGGCACCAGCACAATCCAGCGCTGGTGCCGAATTAACGACTCAGGACACTAGCGGGTCGACACCATCGCCCCCGCTCGGTGGCGTGCCGCCGACACCCCGGTGTTGGCGCTCGCCGCAGACCTGGTCACCGTCGCGATGTCGGCTCTGCTCACGCGGTTGTCGGTGTTGTCACCGAGTACCGCGATCTGCTCGGCCTGCGGCAGCTCCTGCCACTGCGGCGACACCGGCCCGACGTGCCCGGGAAGGGCGGGCTCGTCCTTCATCACCGCCAGCGTGGCACCGACCGAGCCGCGCGCCGCGACGGTGCCGTACATGTTGCCGGTCCACTGGCGGACACCGTAGTACTCCAACCCGACCCATTGCGACAACAGGATGTGGGAGTTCGCCAACGTCGAGTACGGATGCACGATCGGCGCGTAGATGTTCTGAGCCTGCAGGTAGGTCACATGGGTCTTCGGGGCGGTCCACAGGCCTGTCGGGTACGTCGCCGTCTGGGTGACCGCGCCGCGGCCGCCGTTGAGGAACGACAACACGACCCGCCCCTCGATGACCTGTGCCGACAACTCGCCGATGGCTTCGTTGCGACTCGGTGCGTTGATGATCGGCGTGATCGGCCCGTACTGGCGCCAGTCCCAGCGACCGGAGCCGTCGACGCCCCAGAAGCGGTACTGGCTGTAGTTCCACATCTTGTCCCACGGCACCCGCATGAGGTGGATGCCACCGCCGTTCCAGCGGCCCTCGTTGGTCCCGTAGACGTAGACGAAGTTCTCACCCGGCCACATGATCATGGTGTTGTTCTGGAACAGGCTCATGTCGCCGCTGTTCCAGTAGTCCATGTTCTCCCGGTTGGTCTCCAGGTTCCACGTGGTGGTCCAGTTCTCCGCGTTGGTGTCGGTGGACGTCCACAGCCGGGAGTACCAGGTGCGCCAACTGCCACCGGCACTCGGGATGCCGCCCTGCTCGGGGATCGCCCAGTCCCGCACACCGAACGTGGACATGATGTAGCGGCCGTCGGGCAGGTGGATCAGGTCGTTGGGGATCTCGGTGACGACCTGCCCCGGCGTGTTCCTGGCGTAGTGGGGATCGTTGTGCCGATAGAGGATCATCTCCTTGGCCCGTGAGCCACCGATGGCGTTGTCCCAGCGGATACCGTTCTGCAGGTCGGTGTTCGACTGGCGCAGCCCGACGGGCGAACGCCACCCGGTGGCGTTGATGACCGGCACCGGCTGGTCGAAGGTGTCGCCGAAGATCGAGATGCAGTAGCCGTGGTTGGTCCGTGCCGTGAACCCGAGGTCGGTGCCTCGGAAGCCGAACCGGGCCGTCTCGTCGCCCGTGAGGTCCTTGAGGTAACCGGCACGCGGTGTGCCTGCTGCGCTGGCCGTCGCGGCGCCGAGCCCGCTGCCTGCGCCGAGCAGTGCGCCTGCGGCCCCCTTGAGGAACGTCGCACGGCTGATGCCGCGGCCCGCCCGTGCTGTCGGATCGGTGCCATCGCCGCTGGTGTGGTCGTCGCGTCGCATTCCGCTCCTCCAGGAGTGACCGCTGTGACCACGACGCTACCCACTGTTCCGGAAAACCGGAATGACCAGATTTTGCCAGTGCCGGAACGTCAGTCCCGAAACCGGACGGCAGGTCGGCCAGGGCGTGTCCTGTGGTTCTTCATCTGGGGTGGGGCGTTGTTGCAACGCAGCCGCGATCCGCGAGCTCACAGCGATCTCGTCTGCGGTGAGCGCGGACACGCGGGAAGGAGAGCACGCCGCGGCGCGGAGTTCGCGCCGCGGCGTGCTCGGGGATCACAGACTGGTCCGGAAAGGACCGGTGACCTCGTAGGTGATGCCGCCGCTGGACGAGCCGGTGGTGCCGCGCTGCGAGGAGAAGTAGAGGCGGTTGCCCGCCGGGTTGAACGCGACACCGCACAGTTCCGACGACGACTGGTTCGTCACCCGCAGGAACGGGGCGATGACGTCGTTCGGCGTGATGATGCAGATCTCCATGTTGCCGCCGTCCTCGGCGACGTAGAGGTCGCCGACCGCGGTGCCGGTGATGTTGTCCGGGCCCGTCAGCGGCGGGCTGGTGGTCAGGTTGTCGTCGTAGGCGATGGCGATGGTCTTGGTGGCCTCGTTGTAGGCCCAGACCCGGTTGTCGCCCTTGGTGGTGAAGAAGCAGGTGTTGTTGCGGTAGTACGCGCCCTCGCCGCCGTTGAACACCGCCGAGCCGGTGACCTGGTAGCGGGTGCGGGTCGACGCCGCCGACGGGTCCGGGACGGTGACCCAGGTGACGTTGCCCGAGCTGACCTTGGCGATCTGCAGGGTGCCGCCGCGGGAGAGGTCGCCCCAGACGGCCGGGGTGAAGCGGTAGAAGCCGCCGTCGGTCTCGTCCTCGGTCAGGTAGATGACCCTGTGGTCGGGGTTCGCCGCGGCGGCCTCGTGCTTGAACCGGCCCAGCGCGGGCCTGCGGGAGGCGGTCGTGGCACCCCACGGGTCGCACTCGTAGACGTAGCCGCGGTCGGTCTCCTCGCAGGACAGCCACGTGTTCCACGGGGTGGCGCCGCCCGCGCAGTTGCGGGTGGTGCCGCTGAGGATGCGGTAGGCCGAGGTGACGGCACCGGTGGAGCTGAACCGGATGGCGCTGACGCCGCCCGCGCCGGTGCCCAGCTCGGCGTTGGAGACGTAGATCCAGCCCGCGCCGTCGGCGAAGCACGCGCCGCCGTCGGGTGCGCCGTGCCAGGTGAAGCCGGTGCTCGCCACGGCCTGGCCGGAGCGGGCGATGATCCGGCTGGTGAAGCCCTGCGGCAGCATGATGCCGTGCGAGTTCGCCGCCTGCAGCGCCCCGTAGGGGCTGGGCCCGGTCTTGGCCGGGAAGGCCAGCGACTCGCGGGTCATGGTGAAGCCGAGGGCGACGGTGCCGGTGCCGATGACAGCCGCGCGGAGGAAGCTGCGACGCTCCATGGGCGCCCCTTCTGTGGTGGGAGGTGGGTCGAGTCAGTGCGAGGTGCGGAAGCAGAGGCCGGCCGTCGTGAAACGTTATGCGCGAGACCTGGACGGCGAGTCAGGCAGCCGGTGAACCGTTCATGACCAACGGGTGATCAACAAGAGTGGAACCGGCCCACCGCAACCGGTCCAGAACCCAGTTGGCGGAACCTGACCTGATGGTCCGGCCGACGGGCGAGGGAGGGAGGCGGACAGCCGAGTCGCGCTGAGCAGGACACCGCTGTCGTACGCAACGAATCCCGTTGTCGGGTGCGCCGACGATCTCCAGTGCCTGCCCCATGGCCGACGAACCGCTTGGCCGCGCGCGGCTGCCGGGTGACGGGCCTGCACTCCTCGGCGGTCTTCCTGGACCGGGCACGCACCGACGCAGCCGCGGCAGGCGTCGAGTGCGTGGCAGGCGACATGCACCGACTACCGCGGACGGCCCGGTTCGACCTCGCCCGCGCGGATCGTGGCGACGCGGGACGATGGCGACGTGCTCGTCGACCGGTACCACCTGGACGCGCCGACCGGCCGGTGCGAGGCGGAGCGGACGATCACCCGCGACGGCCGCACCCGCCTCGTCAGCCGTTGACCTGGCGTGCCACCGTGAGCTGCCGGTCCCTGTGCTGTTGTTCGCGGGCCAGGTCGGTCCCGTGTCGTCGGATGAGGGTGTCCTGCACGGAGCGCTCGACGGCGACCCACGTCTTGACCCAGTTCGCCTGTTCCTTGCACCGCACGTCCTGGGTGGCGACCGCGATCTCGTGCCCGGACGGTCGTCCCGCGCTGAACGCCGGGTCGTTGATGGCGGCGTCCGGGTGGTCGTAGGCGAAGCCCGCCGCCGACATGCACCGCGACCACCTCGCGGCGGCCGCGGTCACCGGTGGGGTGTTCCGGGTGACCTCGTGGCTGCGGCGGCTCAGTGCGAAGCTCACCGGCTCCTGGCCGGGTTTCGCGTCGACCGCGAGTGTCCGGTCCGCCTCGCCCGCGCAACCCCCGGGCGGCAGGCTACGCCCGCCGACCTCGCCGCCGCGCGTGCCGGTGATCACCGCGACGACGTCCGACGCGGGCCGGGCGGCCTGCTCTGCCCCGGGGGCGTGCGTGGCGAACACCGCCGGGTCGCGGTAGCCGTACGCCGCCGCCTCGCCCGCGTCGACGAGACCGTGGGGTCTGGGCTTGGCCGCGTCCCGCGCGGGGTCGACCGCGGGGAAGGTGAACGCGATCCCGTGGTCGGCCAGGCAGCGCTCCACCAGGGTGTTGCGCGCCTTGATGACTTCCATCTCCTCAAGCGGCGTGAGCAGCGACCGGTCGAGTGGGAGGTCGAGGCCGTGCACCGACGACACGTCGGTGGGCACCCTCCCGAGTGCCGCTTCGAGGTCTGCCGCGTCGAACTCCGGTGTCGCGGCGGGCGCCGCGCACCCGGTGAGGGCGAACACCACCACGGCGGCGGCGAACGCGCTCGCGACCGAGTCGGCCACGCGGCACGGCAGGCGGTGGGACATGACCACGGCTGGACCTCCGGTTCGCGGTCGGGGCCGCGCCGCGACGGCGCGACCCCGACCCTGCCGACTAGAACTGGTCGCGGTTGGCGCAGTCCTTGAAGGCGCCGGTGCTGGTGGGCCAGTTGAAGCTCGCGTTCTCGTTCTTCATGGTCGAGTTGAGGTTGGCCGAGGTGTACGTGCCGATCGACTGCGACGCGACGCTGCCGTTGCAGCCGCTGTTGTAGTAGACCGTCGCGGCGTGGGACCAGTTGTTGACGACCGAGGCGGCGTTGTTCTTCACCACGACGTCGAGGCCCCTGGAGGTGCTGCCGACCTTGTTGAACCGCTCGTTGTCGAGGTTGCCGTCCGAGAGGAGGTAGTCGGCGTGGGCGCCCTCGAAGTTGCTGTTGAAGAAGAAGCAGAAGTAGGCCGCCGGGCACCTGTTGATGGTCGCCGCGGATGCCGCCGGAGCGGCGACGACACCCCCGGTGATCGTGGCGGTGAGCACCGCGAGAGTGGTCATTGCTCGTTTCGCGCGCATGGGTTCTCCCTGTTCGTCACCCGGCGCCGGAGTGTGTCGGAGTTCGCTCGCGGTCGCCGGGCGGTTTCCGCTGGGCAATCTGCGACGGGTCGCAGCCCAGGCGAACTCCACCGTGCCGCCCCCCGTCCTCCCGGCGTCATCACGGCGTCCTCCCCACGGCTATGCCCACCTCGGCATTCACGCTATGCTTCGACACCGTCACTGCCGGTGAGGGGAGGAGCCGGGGGATGGACTTCCGGGTGCTCGGGCAACTGGAGATCTGGACGGGGCGGGGGCGGTTGCCGCTGCCCAGCCGCCGTCACCAGCGGGTGCTGGCGGCCCTGCTGCTGGCACCGAACTCCGTGGTGCCGCTCCCGAAGCTCATCGAGGCCACCTGGGACGACGAGCCGCCGGTGACCGCCACCAAGCAGGTCCGCAACTGCGTCTCCGCGATACGGGAGCGCCTGACCGACACCGATCAGCGGCTCATCGACACCGACGGTCCCGGCTACCGGATCTCGGTGGGCGAGGACCAGCTCGACTCCCTGCGCTTCCACCGGGGGATCGCCGACGCCCGGCGGTGCGCGGCAGGGGGTTCCCTCGACCGGGCGGTGCGGGAGATCCGGTCGGCGCTGGGGTGGTGGCGCGGCCCCGCGCTCGACGGGCTCGACACCACGGCGCTGGCCAGGTACGCGGTGCGCTTGGACGAACAACGGCTCGACGCGCTGGAGCTGTGCGCCGACTGGCTGTCGGAACTCGGCGAGCACCACGCGGTGGTGGACGAACTCGCCGGGGTCGTGCACGAGCACCCGCTGCGCGAACGGCTGCACGCGCAGTTGATGCGCGCACTGGACCGCTGCGGCAGGCGAGCGGACGCACTGGGCGTGTTCCACCGGCTGAGGGTTCACCTCGCCGAGGAACTCGGGGTCGATCCCGGGGCCGACGTGCGTGGGTTGTACGAACGGATCCTGCGCGGGCCCGGCGAAGCGGGCCGGGGGGTCCGCGGGCCCGCGACGGCCCGGCGGCGGCCGGTCGACGCGGAGAAGTTCTCCCGCAACCGGGCCGGGCCCAGGCCGCGGGCGTGGTCGGGCACCGGGGCGCCCGTGCCACGCCAGCTCCCGCAGTCGATCCGCGACTTCACCGGTCGCGCCGACCACTTGGCCGCGTTGGACGCCCTGCTCCCGCCCGACACCGATCACCACAGCGGGAACGCGGTGGTGATCTCCGCACTGGACGGCTCCGGCGGGGTCGGCAAGACGACGCTCGCCGTGCACTGGGCCCACCGCGCCCAGCACCGGTTCCCCGACGGCACGCTGCACACCAACCTGCGCGGCTACGGCCCCGGCAGGCCCGCGAACCCCGACGAGGCCCTCAACGACTTCCTGGTGGCGCTGGGGGTGCCCGCGGGGGCCGTGCCCGCCGGGCCCGGTGCCCGCTCCGGGCTGTTCCGGACGCTGCTGGCCGGGCGCCGGGTCCTGGTCGTGCTGGACAACGCCAACAGCGCCGAGCAGGTCCGGCCGCTGCTGCCCGGAACACCGGGCTGCATGGTGCTGATCACCAGCCGCGACAGCCTGACCGGCCTCGTCGTCACCGACGCCGCCCACCGGCTCACCCTCGACGTGCTCTCCCCACCCGAGGCCCTGAGCCTGGTCGTCGGCATCATCGGCCCCGCGCGGGCCGAGCACGAGCCCGACGCGGTGCGGGAGCTGATCAGGCTGTGCGCGCGGCTGCCGCTCGCGCTGCGGATCGCCGCCGGGCGCGTCGCCGCGCACCAGCACGTCTCCGTTGCCGACATCGTCGCCGAACTCGCCGACGAGGACTCCCGACTCGACGCGCTGAGCTGGGGCCGGGACCCCCGGGCCGCGGTCCGCAAGGTGCTGGACTGGTCCTACGAGCAACTGCCCCGGCAGCAGGCGTTCCTCTTCCGGCGCCTCGGCCTGCACCCCGGCCCGGACCTCTCACCGCCCGCGGCGGCGGCACTCACCTGCCTCCCGCCGCACGAGGCACGCCTGCTGCTCGACGCCCTGGCGGACGCGCACCTCATCGAACCGGTCGCCAGGAGCCGCTACCGCTTCCACGACCTGCTGCGCGCCTACGCCGCCGAACTGGCCCGCGACCACGACGACGCCGACGACCGCGGACGCGCCACCGAGGCGTTGCTGACCTGGTACAGCCACACCGCCCACGTCGCCGACAAGCACCTCTACCCGACCAGCACTCGCCTGGTGACCCACACCGCCGAACCGGCGCACCCGCACCCCGTCGCCGACCGCGAGCAGGCGTGGACCTGGTTCACCGAGGAGCGGGCCAACCTGACCGCCGCCCTGCGCCACGCCGTCGAGCACCACCTGGACCGGCACGCCCTCCACCTGGTCGACGCCTTCGGCTTCCTCGTCCTGATGGGCGGCTGGGAGGAGCGGATCGACACCGCAGGCGTGGCCCTGGTCGCGGCGCGGCGGTCCCACGACCGCGCCCACGAGGCGAACGTCCTCCTCGCCCGCGGGGAGGCCCTGGGGCACCTGCACCGGCCCGAGGCCGAGGCCGACCTGATCCGGGCCGACACCCTGGCCCGGGACATCGGCAACACCCACATCCGGATCGCCTGCCTCAACGAGCTCGGCCAGGTCCTGCGCCACCAGGGCCGCCACGCCGAAGCGCTGCACCGCCTCCGGGCCGCCCACGCGCTCAGCCGCGGCTTCGACACCGGCCGCTGGGAGGCGGTGGTGGAGGGGATCATCGCGGCGGTCCACGTCGACCTGGGCAACCACCGGCAGGCGATCGACCACGCCGAACGCAGCGCGCGGCTGCGCCACCGGATCGGCGACCTCGACGGCGAGGCGTGCGCGCTCGCGACCCTGGCCAGGGGGTGGCAGGGCGTGGACGACCACGACACCGCGATCGCCCACTGCCTGCGGGCGATCGCCCTCGGCCGCCAGTCCCTCGGGAGCCAGGACGAGACCCTCGCCCACCCCCTGTCCACCCTGGCGACCTCCCTGAGCCGACTCGGCCAGGTGGACGAGGCCGTCGCCTGCTGGCGGGAAGCCGCCGCGATCTACACCGACCGGGGCTTGGACGCCGACGCCACGACCGTCCACGACCACATCCGCGCGGCGCTGTCCTCGACAACGGCAGCCCGGTGAGGACCGCCCACGAGCCCAGGCCGTGTCCTCGAAGCCGGGATTTTGTCGCTGGTCACCGGGCCGGCGGTTGGTGAGGTGGTCGCCTGCTTTGAGGACAGGCTCCAGGGGCCCAGGTCAGCGCGGGCGTTCGACGCGGCGCTCGTCCCAGACCGGCTCCGTGGTCTCGCGGACCTCGCCGTCGGCGCCGAAGACGAGGTAGCGGTCGAAGGTGCGGGCGAACCACCGGTCGTGGGTGACGGCGAGGACCGTGCCGTCGTAGGCGCCCAGCCCGTCCTGCAGCGCCTCGGCGCTCTCCAGGTCGAGGTTGTCGGTGGGCTCGTCGAGCAGCAGCGCGGTCGTGCCCGCCAGCTCCAGCAGCAGGATCTGGAAGCGGGCCTGCTGGCCGCCGGAGAGCTTGTCGAACCGCTGCTCGGCCTGCTGCTCCAGTTCGTAGCGGCGCAGCGCCCCCATGGCCTTGCCGCGGTCGTGGGAGTGGCGGTCGGCCAGGATGTCCAGCAGGGTGCGGTCGAGCAGCTCGGGGTGGGCGTGGGTCTGGGCGAAGTGCCCGGCCACCACCCGCGCGCCGAGCTTCCAGGTGCCGGTGTGCGCGACGTCCTCGCCCGCGAGCAGGCGCAGGAAGTGCGACTTGCCTGAGCCGTTGCTGCCCAGGACCGCGACGCGCTCGCCGTAGAAGACCTCCAGGTCGAACGGCTTCATCAGCCCGGTCAGCTCCAGGCCCGCGCAGGTGAGCGCGCGCACGCCGGTGCGGCCGCCGCGCAGCCGCATGGTGATCTCCTGCTTGCGCGGCGGCTCCGGCGGCGGGCCGACCTCCTCGAACTTGCGCAGCCGGGTCTGGGCGGCGGCGTAGCGGGAGGCCATGTCGTGGCTGCGGGCGGCGTACTCGCGCATGTTCAGGACGAGCTTGCGCAGCTGGGCGTGCTTCTCGTCCCACCGCTTGCGCAGCTCGTCGTAGCGGGCGAAGCGCTCGGTGCGGGCGGCGTGGAAGGTGGCGAACCCGCCGCCGTGCACCCAGGCGTCGGCGCCCGCGGCGCCGGGCTCGACGCTGACGATGCGCTGGGCGGCGGTGGAGAGCAGCTCGCGGTCGTGGCTGACGAACAGCACGGTCTTCGCCGTCTCGGCGAGCCTGGCCTCCAGCCACCGCTTGCCTGGCACGTCGAGGTAGTTGTCCGGCTCGTCGAGCAGCAGCACCTCGTCGGTGCCGCGGAACAGCGATTCGAGCACCAGCCGCTTCTGCTCGCCGCCGGACAGGGTGCGCACGTCGCGCCACTTGGCCACGTCGTAGGGCACGCCCATCGCCGCGGTGGTGCAGATGTCCCAGTGGGTCTCGACCTCGTACCCGCCCACCTCACCCCAGTCGGCGAGGGCCTGGGCGTAGGCCATCTGGGTCTTCTCGGTGTCGGATTCGATCATCGCCGTCTCCGCGGCGTCCACCGCCCCGGCCGCCTCGGCGACCCCGGGCTGGGCGACGGTGAGCAGCAGGTCGCGCACGGTCCGGTCGTCGCGCACCGACCCGATGAACTGCGGCATCACCCCGAGCGCCCCGCTGCGCGTGACCGACCCCCCGTGCGGGGTCAGCTCCCCGGACAGCAGCCGCAGCAGCGTCGTCTTCCCCGCCCCGTTCGCCCCGACGAGCGCGGCGACGGCCCCGTCGCCGACCCGGAAGGACACGTCCCCGAGCAGCGCCCGCCCGTCGGGCAGGTAGTACTCGACGTGCGCGGCCTCAAGATGACCCATCGTGCGCGCTTCTCCTCACTCGGCACCGGCTCCACGCGCACCCGGTAGCCCCGGCGCACCCCGGGCACCCAGAGCGGCGGCGGGCACCCCAGCGTAGCGGCGAGGCTCCTGCCCGATCCGAACGAGTCGACCAACGGGCCCGTGCCCGGATCAGCGCGGACTCCACGGGCGGGGTGCCGCGGCCTGCGGGTGATGATCTTTCGGGTGAGGTGGGCCGGTGTGGGGTTGTGGGGTGCCCGCGCGGGGTAGTGGGTGACCGATGGCGCGGATGGGCGTCGTGGACGGGAGTGCGTACGTGCGGACGTCGATCGCTGTGTTCACCCGGGACCTGCGGGTGCACGACAACCCCGTGCTGCACGCGGCGGCCGCGGCCGACCGGTGTGTCCCGCTGTTCGTGGTGGACGAGACCATCACCGGTTCGTCGTACATGAGCGCCAACAGGGCGTCCTTCCTCGCCGACAGCCTGGCGGACCTGGACGCGGGCCTGCGCGCTCGGGGTGGCGCGCTGGTGGTCCGGCGCGGCTCGACCGTCGCCGAAGTCGTGCGGGTCGCCCGGGACCACGACGTCGACGAGGTGCACATCGCCTCGGACGTGAGCCGGTTCGCCCAGCGCCGGGAGCGCGAACTCACGCGGGCGTTGCGGTCGTGCGGTGTCGAGCTGCACGTGCACGACTCCTCCGTCACCGCTGTGCCGCCGCTGTCGATCAGCCCGGTCGGGGGCAACGACCACTTCAGCGTGTTCACCCCCTACTTCCGCAGGTGGCAGACGCAGGTCCTGCGCAGGCCCCTGCGGGCGCCCGGCACCATCACCGTTCCGCGGCTGGACGTGGGCGGGATTCCCACCGCGGACCTGCTGCACCGCGGTTCACCGTCGCCCGAGCTGTGCACCGGCGGCGAGAAGCAGGCACGCAAGCTGCTGACCCGGTGGGTCCGCGACGCGGTGGACGACTACGCCGACCGGCACGACGCGCTCGCCGACGACGGCACCTCCCGGCTCTCGGCGCACCTGCACTTCGGCACGCTGTCGGTGACCGAGCTGCTGCACCGGGTCGGCAACCGGTCCGAGGGTGCCCGCGCGTTCACCCGGCAACTGGCCTGGCGCGACTTCCACCACCAGGTCCTCGCCGCGCGCCCGGACACCGCCCACGACGACTTCCGGCCCCGCGGTGACCGCTGGCGCCGATCCGAGGAGGACCTCGACGCCTGGCGCGCAGGGCGGACCGGGTACCCGATCGTGGACGCGGGGATGCGCCAGCTCGCCCGCGAGGGCTGGATGCACAACCGCGCCCGGCTCATCACCGCCAACTTCCTCACCAAGGTCCTCTACCTCGACTGGCGACTCGGCGCGCAGCACTTCACCGACCTGCTCGTGGACTGCGACATCGCGAACAACCAGATGAACTGGCAGTGGGCGGCGGGCACCGGGACCGACACCCGGCCCAACCGCGTCCTCAACCCGCTCGCCCAGGCCCGCCGCTTCGACCCCGACGGGCGCTACGTCCGCAGGTACGTCCCCGAACTCCGGCACGTCACCGGCCGCCGGGTCCACCAACCGTGGACGCTGCCGCAGGACGAGCGGAGCAGGGTCGACTACCCGGAACCCATCGTCGACCTCCAGGACGGCGCCCGACGTTTCCTGGTGGCGCGCACGCGCTGAAGGCGACGAGACTGTTCTGCTCCGCCCCGACGGGGCTACCGTGGGTGTCACGTCGCCTGCCGAGCAACCGTTGTCCAGGACCGGGGAACCCTCAGAGCGGAGCTGATGCACCATGGAACGACGCATGTCGGTCGCGACGCACTGGGGCAGCTTCGTCGCCGTGGTCGATTCCGGCCGGTTGGTGCGGATCGAGCCGACGCACGATGACCCCGCGCCCTCGCCCATCGGTCCCGGAATGGTGACAGCCGCCGACGACAGCGCCCGCGTGTTGCGCCCCGCGGTGCGCAGGGGCTGGCTGAACGGCGAGCCCCGCGACGGCGGCGCGGCCAGGGGCTCGGACGCCTTCGTGGAGGTGAGCTGGGACCAGGCGATCACGCTGGTGAGCGATGAACTGCGCCGAGTCCGTTCGCAGCACGGGGACAGCGCGGTGTTCGGCGGGTCCTACGGTTGGGCGAGTGCGGGCAGGTTCCACAACGCGCAGGGGCAGCTCCAGCGGTTCCTGGCACTGGGCGGGGGGTACACCGACTCCCGCAACACCTACAGCACCGCGGCCCTGGAGGTCATCCTCCCCCACGTGATCGGCGGTCACCCGTGGAGCTACCAGAGCCGGATGCCGATGTGGGACGACATCGCCGAGAACTGCGAGTTCGTGGTGGCGTTCGGCGGACTGGCCCTCAAGAACAGCCAGATCAACCCCGGTGGGCTGGCCAAGCACCAGACCCGGGACCTGCAACGCCGGTGCCGCGCGGCCGGGGTGGAGTTCGTGAACGTCAGCCCCATCCGCAGCGACGTCGCCGACTTCCTCGACGCCGAGTGGCTGCCCGTCGTGCCCAACACCGACACCGCCGCGATGCTCGGCATCGCCCACACGATGCTGGTCAACGGGTGGCACGACGAGGACTTCCTCCGCCGGTGCTGCGTCGGGTTCGACCGCTTCGCCGCCTACCTGGTCGGCGAGCTCGACGGCGTCCGGAAGGACGCCGCCTGGGCGGCGGGGATCACGGGCATCAGCCGCGAGGCGATCACCGACCTCGCCCGCCGCCTCACCAGCAGGCGTTCCCTCATCATGGTCAACTACGCGGTGCAGCGGGCGGACCACGGCGAACAACCGATCTGGATGTCCGTCGTGCTGGCCGCCATGGCGGGCTCGATGGGTCGGCCGGGGTGCGGCTGGGGCGCGGGCTACGCGACGATGGACGCCACGGGCGTCGCCGAGGGCCGCGCCTTCGTGGCGACCGTACCGGCGGTTCCCAACCCGGTCCCGGACTTCATCCCGGTCGCGAGGATCGCCGACACCCTGCTGCACCCCGGCGAGGTCATCGACTACGACGGCGAGCGCCTCACGCTGCCCGAGCTGCGCCTGGTCTACTGGTGCGGGGGGAACCCGTTCCACCACCACCAGGACCTCCACCGCCTGACCCGCGCCTGGCAGGCCCCGGACACGGTCGTGGTCCACGAAGCCTGGTGGAACACGACGGCCAAGTTCGCGGACATCGTCCTCCCCGTCGCCACCAGCCTGGAGCGCGACGACTTCGCCGCCGGGTTCTCCGACCCCCACCTCGTCGCGATGCCGAAGGTCCGCGAGCCCGCGGGCGAGTCGCGCACCGATCACCAGATCTTCGCCGCCCTGGCCTCCCGGCTCGGGTTCGAGCGGGAGTTCACGCAGTCGCGCTCCGAGCCCGACTGGGTCCGCCACCTCTACGAGCAGACGAGGGCCGCGCTCGGCGACGACGCCGCCCTGCCGGGCTTCGACGACTTCTGGCGGAACACCACCGCGGAACTGCCCGCGTTGACCGGACCGTTCCCCGGCAGTTTCGAAGCCCTCCGCTCGGATCCGCAGCGCTTCCCCCTGTCGACGCCGTCGGGCCGGATCGAGATCTTCTCGGCGGAGATCGACTCGTTCGGCTACGACGACTGCGCCGGGCACCCGAAGTGGTTCGAGCCCGCGGAGTGGCTCCGCGCCGACCTGTCGGACCGGTTCCCGCTGCACCTGATCTCGAACCAGCCCGCCTCGCGCCTGCACAGCCAGTACGACAACGGCGGCCACAGCCTCAGCTCGAAGATCCGCGGTCGTGAGCCCGTGGCGATCCACCCGTCGGTCGCCGCGGCGCGCGGCATCGAGAGCGGCATGGTCGTGCGCGTCCACAACGACCGGGGCAGTTGCCTCGCGGGCGCGGTCCTGTCGGACGACGTCATGCCGGGGGTCGTGCAACTGTCCACGGGGGCGTGGTGGGACCCGGTCCAACCGGGCCGGAGCGGAACGCTGGACCGCCACGGCAATCCGAACGCCCTCACGGCGGACCGACCGTGCTCGCGCCTGTCCCAGGGACCGAGTGCCCTCAGTGCCCTTGTCGAGGTCGAGCCGTACGACGGCCCCCTCCCCGACGTGCTCGCCTTCGCACCACCGAACCTCGTGCCGCCCGGTTGACCGTCCACGGGGACGGCGGCAGCGTCACTCGGATGGATGATCTGTTCTCCCCCGGTGGTCGGATTGCTTGAACACGCCGTGTTCGCGTAACTACGATCCGCCGTCATGACTGGAGTTCGTGATCTCAAGTACCGCCAGTGGTTCAACGGCGCGGATGTCGACGGCGACGGGGTGATCACCCGTCAGGACGTCCGGTTGATGGGCGAGCGCTACGTCGCGGCCCGCGGTGCCGCGCCGGAGTCCACGGTCGCCCGCAGGCTGACCGACGGGCTGGACGCGTTCTGGGCCAACGTGATCGCGCCGATGGACCAGGACGGTGACGGGGAGGTCGACCTGCGGGAGATGACCGAGGGCTTCCGGCGAGCGCTGACCGACCCCGCCCTGTACCCGCAGCAGGTCGGGCCGGTGGCCGACTGCTACTTCGACCTGATCGACCTCGACGGCGACGACCGGGTCGACCAGGCGGAGTTCGGGGAGATCTTCGGCCTGGCGGGCAACGTGTCCGCAGAGGACTGCGCCGCGGTCTTCTCCGCGTTGGACCTGGACGGTTCGGGCGGGCTGGATCGCGCGGAGTTCCACCAGGCACTCGCGGAGTTCTTCTACGGCGACGACCCGGACGCCCCCGCCACGCACCTGTTCGGCAAGATCGCGGCCTGACCGGCCGCACCGGCCCCCGGTGTTCCGGGGCGGGAGGAGCCGCTCACCGGCGGAGGCCGCGCGGCGGCTCTTCACGTCGTGCGCGCGGCCCGTGGGGTGGGGTTCAGGGTCTGGACGACGGCGGGGCTCAGGACCTGCTCGATGCCCAGGACCGCGGCACCGGCCAGGCCCGCGTACTCCCCCAGGACGCTGCCGGTGAGCACGAGGTTGCGGGTGGCCAGCGGCAGCGCGCGCTGGTAGACGACACTGCGCACGCCCGCGAGGAGTTCATCGCTGGCCGCTGTGACCGATCCGCCGATCGTCACGCGGGCGGGGTTGGCGAAGTGCACCAGCGTGGCCACGACCTCGCCGACGAGACCGGCGGCTTCGCGGACCAGCGCCAGCGCCTCGGGGTCGCCGTGGGCGATGAGCGCGCGCAGGTCGGTGACGTCGACGCCGCGGCGCCGGGCGATGGCGTGGGCGGAGGCGACGGCCTCGATGCAGCCGACGTTGCCGCACACGCAGACGACGTCGGGGGCGCCGCGGACGCGGATGTGCCCGATGTCGCCCGCCGCGCCGTCGGCGCCGTGGTGCAGTGCGCCGTCCTGGGTGATCAGCCCGCCGCCGATGCCGGTGCCGACCTTGACGAACAGCAGCGGCGACTGGTCGGGGGGCAGGGCGCGGGCTTCGCCGAGGGCGCGCAGATTGACGTCGTTCTCCAGGACGACCGGGCAGCCGTAGCGGCGGCGCAGCCGTTCGACGACCGGGTAGGCGTGCCAGCCGGGCATGATCGGTGGTCGGACCGGCTGCCCGAGCTGCCCGTCGACCGGGCCGGGGAGGCCGATCACGACCGCGCGCACGGCGCCGCCGGGCCGCAGCGCGTCCAACGCGGTCTCGATGAGGTCGAGGACGGTCTCCGGTCCGTCCCGCACGTCGACGAGGACGTGCGTGTGGCCGAGCACCCGCTGGCTGAGGTCGACGACGGCGAGGTGCGCCCCGTGGGCGCCGACGTCGGCGAGCAGCACCACCCCGCTGTCGGGGGACAGCGCGAGCCGGTCGGCCGGTCGGCCGCGGCCCGCGGTGGGGCGGGTGCCGTTGAGCCGGAGCACGCCGCGGGCCAGCAGCTCGTCGACGATGCCGCTGACCGTGGTGCGGGCCAGCCCGGCGGCCGGTCCGAGTTCGGCCTTGCTCACGGCCGTGCCGGACGCGACGAGCCTGGCCACAGCACTCAGGGTGGTGGCCGCGTCGGCGCGACCGGACAGCGGCGGTGCGGCGAGGCGCAGCGGCGGGAGCGGGAGCGGCATCACGAACCAATATCAACGGATTATTGACGGAAAAAGACATTATTGCGACGTTGTACGGCGCTGGTCAATCCTCCTACCGTCCTGGCCATGACGTCACTGCTGACGGTGCGGGGGATCGTGAAGACCTTCCCCGGCGTGCGGGCCCTCGACGGCGTGGACCTCGACGTCGCAGCGGGTGAGGTGCACTGCCTGCTGGGGCAGAACGGTGCGGGCAAGTCGACGCTGATCAAGGTCCTGGCGGGCGCGCACCAGCCGGACGCCGGTGAGCTGACCTGGCAGGGGCGGTCGGTGACCTTCCCGGGCCCGCACGCCGCCGACGCGGCGGGCATCGCCACCATCCACCAGGAACTCGACCTGGTGCCCGGGCTCTCGGTGGCCGAGAACGTCGTGCTCGGCCACGAGCCGTCGCGGCTGGGCTTCACCCGCTTCCGCGACGCGGAGGCGCTGACCCGCGGCCTGCTGCTGCGGCTGGGTCACCCGGAAATCCCGCCGCGCCGCGAGGTGGGGCGGCTCTCCGCGGCGGGGCAGCAGGTCGTGAGCATGGCGCGGGCGCTGGCCCGCGACGCCCGGCTGATCGTCATGGACGAGCCCACGGCGGTGCTCGACCCCAACGAGGTGCGGAACCTGTTCCGCGTGGTCCGCGAGCTCACGGCCGATGGTGTCGCGGTGGTCTACATCTCCCACCGGCTCGACGAGATCCGGGCCATCGGAGACCGGGTCACGGTGCTGAAGGACGGTGCCACGGTGGCCCGCGACCTGCCCGCCCGCACCACGCCCACCGCCGAGGTGATCCGGCTGATGACCGGCCGCCAGGTGGAGCACGCGATCCCCCCGGCAGGCGCACCACCCGGTGACGAGGTGGTGCTGGAGGTCGAGGACCTGGCGGGCACGGGCTTCGGCGGCGTGTCGTTCACCGTCCGCGCGGGCGAGGTCGTGGGGCTCGCCGGGCTCGTGGGCTCGGGCCGCTCGGAAATCGTCGAGACGGTCTACGGCGCCCGCCGCGCCACGGCGGGGACCGTCCGGGTGCGAGGCCGCGCGCTGCGCACCGGATCGGTGTCGGCCGCCGTCGGCGCGGGGATGGGGCTGTGCCCGGAGGAGCGCAAGAGCCAGGGGCTGCTGCTGCACGAGTCGGTGGCGCGCAACGTGTCGCTGCCCGCGCTGGGCCGGTTCGCCCGAGCCGGGTTCCTCGGCCCCGACGCGGAATCCGACGCCGTGCGGGCGGTGCTGGCGCGGCTCGACGTGCGCCCGGCCGACCCGTCGCGCCCGGTCCGGACGCTGTCGGGTGGCAACCAGCAGAAGGTCGTGCTGGCGCGCTGGCTGCTGCACGGCGGCCGGGTGCTGCTGCTCGACGAACCCACTCGCGGGGTCGACGTCGGCGCCCGCGGCGAGATCTACGCGCTGGTCCGGCAGCTCGCGGAGCAGGGCGTGGCGGTGGTCGTGGTGTCCAGCGAGATACCCGAGGTGCTGGGGCTGGCCGACACGGTGCTCGTCGTGCGGGAAGGCCGGGTGGTGCGCACCGCACCGGCCGCGGAACTGGACGAGGGCCGGGTCCTGGACCTGGTGATGGGAGCGGCACATGTCTGAGCAGACCACCGCGGAGGAGCCTGCCGCGGGGATGTCGGGTACGAACGCCGCCGGACCACCGGCGGGCGGGGCACCGCGGGCCGGGCAGGACGCGGGTCCGTCGCCGTGGGGCAGGCTGTTCCTCGGCGGGGTGGGCCACAACCTCGGGCTCGTCGCGGTGCTGGCGCTGCTCGCCGTGGTCGGGGTGGCGACCGCCGACACGTTCGCGACCACGGCGAACCTGCTGACCATCCTCACCTCGGCGTCGATCATCGGGGTGATCACCGTCGGGGCCACGTTCGTGATCATCGGCGGGGGGATCGACCTGTCGGTCGGCAAGCTGATGGCGTTGTCCTCGGTCTGGGCGACGACGGTGGCGACGCAGTCGTTCGGGCCGTGGGTGATGGTCTTCTGCGCGTTGGCCGTGGGCGCGGCCGGTGGGCTGGTCAACGGCCTGCTGATCGCCTACGGGCGGATCGTGCCGTTCATCGTCACGCTCGCCATGCTCATCTCGGCGCAGGGGCTGGCCGAGCGGATCTCCGGGCGGCGCAGCCAGATCGTCACCGACCCGGTGATCGCCGCGATCGCCACCACGCGGTTGCTCGGGGTCCCGCTGCTGGTCTACCTGTTCGCCGCCGTCGTCGCGGTCGGGTGGGTGGTGCTCAACCGGACGACGTTCGGCCGTCGGACCTTCGCCATCGGCGGCAACCCGGAGGCGTCCCGGCTGGCCGGTCTCGACGTGCGCAGGCACACCGCGGCGCTCTACGTGGTCTCCGGGCTCTGCTGCGGCGTCGCCGCCATCATGATCGCCTCGCTCACCACCACCGGGTCGAGCACCCACGGCACGCTCTACGAGCTCGACGCCATCGCCGCGGTGATCATCGGCGGCACGCTGCTGTCCGGTGGCCGCGGCACGCTGATCGGCTCGATCCTCGGCGTGCTGGTCTTCACGACCATCACGAACCTGTTCGTGCTCAACAACCTCGACACCGACGTCCAGAACATCGCCAAGGGCGCGATCATCGTCGCCGCCGTGCTCGTCCAGGCCCGCGCGCGCCGCACAACCCCCTGACCCCTCCCCTGCACAGGAGCGCAACCATGTCCGACCACTCCCGCCGCGGGTTCCTCTCCGGCGCCCTCGGCATCGGCGCCGTCGCGGCGCTGACCGCCTGCACCAGCAACGCCGCCCCCGTCCCGGGCGGCGGGGCGACCGCCGCCGGGGGCGACAACGCCGAGCCGGGCAAGCCCGTCACCATCGGCTTCTCCTGCCCCGCGGCCGACCACGGGTGGATTGCCGCCATCGCCGCCAACGCCAGGAACCAGGCGGGGCTCTACTCCGACGTCACGTTCGAGGCGGTGAACCCCACCACCGACATCGCCCAGCAGATCGCGGCCGTCGACACGCTGATCACCAAGAAGGTCTCCGCGCTGGTGATCCTGCCGAACGACGGCAGCCAGCTCACCGCCCTGGGCCGCAAGGCGATGGACGCGGGCATCCCGGTGATCAACCTCGACCGCGTGTTCGACTCCCCGCTGGCCTACCGCACGTGGATCGGCGGTGACAACTACGGCATGGGCGTCGCCGCGGGCACCCACATCGGCGAGCAGCTCAAGGCCAAGGGCGTCGGCAACCCGGTGATCGGCGAGATCGCGGGCATCGACAACCTGCCGCTCACCCGGGCCAGGAGCAAGGGCTTCGCCGACGCGCTGTCGTCCTACGGCTACTCCGTCGGCCCGCGCCAGGCCGCGGACTTCACCGCGCAGGGCGGGCAGCGCGTCGCGGCCAACCTGTTGCAGGCCGCACCGCGGCTCGACGCGCTGTGGAACCACGACGACGACCAGGGCATCGGTGTCCTCGCCGCGATCCAGCAGGCGGGGCGCGGCGAGTTCCTGATGGTCGGCGGCGCAGGCTCGGCCAACGCCATGCGCGCGATCAAGGCCGACAACACCGTCCTGAAGGCGACCGTGACCTACAGCCCGTCGATGGCGTCGTCGGCCGTCGCGCTGGCGCGGCTCGTCGCGCAGAACCGGGGCATGGGCGACCTCGTCGAGAAGGAGGTCCCGACGTCGCTGACGCTGGCCTCCGCCACGATCACGAAGGACAACGTGGACACCTACCTGCCGCTCGGGTTCGAGTCGTGACCGCGGGCACCACCGCGCACCGCCTCGGGGTCGGCATGGTCGGGCACGCCTTCATGGGCGCGGTCCACTCGCAGGCGTGGCGCACCGCCGCCCACTTCTTCGACCTCGCGCTCACCCCCGAACTGGCCGTCCTCTGCGGCCGCGACGCCACCCGCACCCGCGCCGCGGCCGACCGGCTGGGCTGGCGCGACACCGAGACCGACTGGAAGGCGCTGCTGCGCCGCGACGACGTGGCGCTCGTCGACATCTGCACCCCCGGCGACACCCACGCCGAGATCGCCGTCGCCGCCCTCGACGCGGGCAAGCACGTGCTGTGCGAGAAGCCGCTGGCCAACACCGTGGACGAGGCCAGGGCCATGGCCGCCGCCGCCGAGCGGGCCCGCGAGCGGGGCGTGCACAGCATGGTCGGCTTCAACTACCGGCGGGTCCCCGCCGTGGCGCTGGCCCGGCGGCTGGTCGCCGACGGGCGGCTGGGCGAGATCCGGCACGTGCGCGGCACCTACCTGCAGGACTGGGTCGTCGACCCGGAGTTCCCGCTGGTGTGGCGGCTGCGGGCGGACCGGGCCGGGTCGGGCGCGTTGGGTGACATCGGGGCGCACGCGGTCGACCTGGCGCAGTTCGTGGTCGGCGACCGGCTCACCGGCGTGACCGCGCTGATGGAGACGTTCGTGCGCGAGCGGCCCCTGCCGGTGGCGGCGGGTGCCTCGGGCAGCGCGGGCCGCGGGCAGGTCACCGTGGACGACGCCGCGCTGTTCCTGGGGCGGTTCGCGGGCGGCGGGCTGGCCAGCTTCGAGGCCACGAGGTTCGCCACGGGGCGCAAGAACTCGTTGCGGCTGGAGGTGAACGGCAGCCTCGGTTCCCTGGCGTTCGACTTCGAGGCGATGAACGAGCTGTCGTTCTTCGACGGCACCGACGAGCCGGTCGCCGCGGGCTTCCGGCGCATCCTGGTCACCGAGCCCGAGCACCCCTACGCGGGGGCGTGGTGGCCGCCGGGGCACGGCCTGGGCTACGAGCACACGTTCACCCACGAGGTCGCCGACCTCGTGCGCGACCTCGCCGCCGGGGTCGACCCGACGCCGTCGTTCGCCGACGGGCTGCAGGTGCAACTCGTCCTCGACGCGGTGGCGCGGTCGTCGACCCGGGGCAGTGGCTGGGAGGAGATCGGATGAGGCCGGTCACGTTGTTCACCGGGCAGTGGGCCGACCTGCCGTTCGAGGAGGTGGCGCGCCTCGCCGGGCAGTGGGGCTACGACGGGCTGGAGATCGCCTGCTGGGGTGATCACTTCGACCCGTGGGCGGCGGTGGAGGACCCGTCCTACGTGGCCGGGCGACGCGCGATCCTGGAGGAGCACGGGCTGCGGGTGTTCGCGATCTCCAACCACCTCACCGGCCAGGCGGTGTGCGACGACCCCATCGACGAGCGGCACCGGGCGATCCTGCCCGCGCGGGTGTGGGGCGACGGCAAACCGGAGGGCGTGCGGCAGCGGGCGGCGGAGGCCATGGCGGTGACGGCCCGGGCGGCGGCGGCGCTGGGCGTGGACACGGTGGTGGGGTTCACCGGGTCGAGCATCTGGAAGACCGTGGCCATGTTCCCACCCGTGCCGCAGGCGATGGTGGACGCCGGGTACCGGGACTTCGCCGACCGCTGGAACCCGATCCTCGACGTGTTCGACGAGGTGGGGGTGCGGTTCGCGCACGAGGTGCACCCGTCGGAGATCGCCTACGACTACTGGACCACCGTCGCCGCGCTGGAGGCGGTCGGGCACCGGCCCGCGTTCGGGCTCAACTGGGACCCCAGCCACTTCGTGTGGCAGGACCTCGACCCCGTGGGCTTCCTGTGGGACTTCCGCGACCGGATCTACCACGTCGACTGCAAGGACGCCAAGCGCCAGGTCGGCAACGGCCGCAACGGCCGCATGGGTTCGCACCTGGCGTGGGCCGACCCCCGACGCGGCTGGGACTTCGTCTCCACCGGTCACGGCGACGTGCCGTGGGAGGCGTGCTTCCGCATGCTCAACGCCATCGGCTACGACGGCCCGCTCTCGGTGGAGTGGGAGGACGCGGGCATGGACCGCCTCGTCGGGGCGCCGGAGGCGTTGGAATTCATCCGCCGCCTGGCCTTCGACCCGCCCGCCGCGGCTTTCGACGCGGCGTTCAGCTCGAACCGGTAGGCACGGGCGGGGCGCGGCAGTCGCCCAACCGGCTCACCCGGGTCTCGCGGTCGGTGACCAGCCGGGTGCCGCCCCGCGTTCCCCTGCCGCGCCCCCGCCGTTGACGGGGCGACTCACCGGCCCACCCCGCTGGGACGACCCACGGGGTTCAGCCCACCGGCGGGGGCCGTCACTCGTCGTCGCCCCGCCACACGATCTGACCCCCTGCCGCATCCGAGCGCAGCGAGGCCGCGATCTCCCGGGCGGCTTCGGCCAGCGCCGGGAACGCCGCCACCACGTCACCCGGCCGCGTGCCCACCTGTTCGGCTGCCCACGCGCTCGCGCACCCGGGACCGCAGAAGTCCCCCGAAGGGCTCCCACCGAGCGGGCCGCCGCACTGCTGGCACCCGGTGACCGCGTCGATCGCGGAGACGATGTCAGCCACGGCGGGGTCCCCCGTCGCCGATCCACCGCAGCGGCTGCGGACGGGGCCACCCCCGGCCGCAGCGGGCACGGCGCCCGCCGCAGTCCATTCTCGTCACTTCGACCCCGTTCCACAGACGGCTGATTGACTACTCCGTCCCATTATGAGCGCTCGGAGTGGGGGCGGCCGGTCACCACACACGGCGTCCGCCGGATGAGTCGCCAGGGGTGCTTCACCCGTCCGCCACGCCGCGTGTCGACCGGGCGTGACGGCGATTCGGGTGCGCCCACGGGCCCCGGAGTGGAAGCAGGCATCAAAACCACTCGCGGGCACCCGCATACGGGCAACCCGACCTCGGTCCCTTGCCCGAACGGTTGAGAACACCCGATCAGAATGACCGATTCGGTCAAAGCCTCCGTCTTCGCGGCTTCGGTGAAACCGGATTTCGCCCACGCTGCCGACCGGCATTGGTGGCAGCGGTCCCGAATCCGGCGGAACGGTGGTGGTACACCGCGTTCGGGCGGATGGTGATCCACCACGGTCACACCGAACCACTCGACGGCCCCGCCCCGCACCCGCACGACCCGCACTCCTACCTGCGGAAATAACTCCGGCCCCCGACCAAACCCCCCGCGACAACGTGCGACAAATGGTGGGGCCATGTCACAGCATTGGTCGCAACAATGTTCGGGAGACTGTGATGAAAATCGCTTTTCGGCAGCCTGGTGAACTAAGAGTCGCCGTCGAGCCGTGACACGAATGGAGGATTGACCATGTGAACAAAAGTGAACCCGCACGCCCAAAAGGGAGATGGCCAAGAGACACAGCACCGGGTGGTTGACACTTCCACCACTACTGGGTACTTGTGATGGAGTGAATCACCGGGTGGGGTTTGCCGACAGCAATTGGGACATCCGTGACCATGGGTCCGAACCGCGGTTGTCGGCTGTGACCGAGGCGCACGACGAGGTGTGCGGCACATTTTGACCATTTATTTCACAAGTTCATTCCACCGCAGTGGTCACCGTCGAGCGCGCCGTCCACACCGCAAGGGGAGCGTCATGTTCGAAGCCGATCTACTACCGTCTGAGCACCCGCCCGCAGACAGCCGCAGCACCGGGGCGCAGCGGCCCTCCCGGTGCACAGCGCTCTACAACTCCCTGGTCGAGCGCTCCGGGGTCGGCATCGCCGCCCTGGACGCGCACTGCCGGGTGCAGAGCGCCAACCGGGCCCTGCTCACCCTGCTCGACCGCGGCACCGCCGAGGTCCAGGACGTCGAGTTCACCGACCTGTTACAGCTCGACAGCGGGTCGCGGCTGCAGTTCAACTTCAACCAGCTCCGGATGGGCCGCACCGGGCGGTTCACCGAGTGCGTCAAGGTCAAGCGGCCGGACGGCACCGTCCAGGGCGACCTGACCGCGATCCGGTTGCGCGCCCCCGCGCGCACCGCCGACCCGCTGATCGTGCTCCTGCAGGCCGACCCCGCCACCGCCGACGACGCCGGGGGGGACACCAGACCCAGGCTGCTCAGCGAGGTCGACGCCAAGATCCTCGAGGGGGTCGCCGCGGGCGCCTCCACCATCCAGCTCGCCACCCAGCTATTCCTGTCGAGCAAGGGCATCGAGTACCACGTCAGCACCATGCTGCGCCGCCTGAAGGTGCCCAACAGGCCCGCCCTGGTCTCGCGGGCCTACACGATGGGGATCATCAGCAGCGGTTCCTGGCCGCCCAGGGTGCAGCGCGAATACGTCTACTGATCCCCCGGTCACACGAGAACTGCCCACGCGGAACACCCCGCGTGGGCAGTTCTCGTGTGATCGGGGCAGTCAGTCCTCGATGCGCTCCGGCAGCACGGTGGGCGGCCACTGCCCGCTGGTGAGGATGCCCATGGAGTGCGCCTTGGACACCAGTTCCGTGCGGTTGATGGCCTTGAGCATCCGCAGCAGCGCCGTGATGCGGTACTCCACCCCGCCCCGGCTCATGTGCAGGACGGTGGCCAGCTTCGCCGTGGAGACACCCGCGGCCACACCCTCGAGGATGCGGGCGTCCAGCGCCGTGAGGCGGATCTTGCCCTGCACGATGGACTGCTCCCTGCCAACCCGCGAGGTGCGGCTGACCAGCACGAGGATGGTGTCGACCGAACCGTCCGGCCCGGTCGTGGAAACGGCGGTCATGTCGCCGAACATGAGTGCGCCGTCCTGTCGGACGATGATGACCTTCCCGCTGATCCGGTCGCGTTCACCGGTGGTCAGCATTTTCAGCTCACCAGCCACCCGCCTGCGGACCGTGGGGTGCAGCAAGGTCAGGAATGAACGGCCGTAACCGTCCTGCGGGCGCACGTCGAACCGGGCCAGGAAATCTGTGTTGGCTTCGCGCAGGAATAATCGGGAATCGAGATTCGCCATGTACATGCCGGAGTGCTCAAACAATGACCTGAAGACGTCGCCGCCCGCTAGCTCGGTCACGGTACCGCTGCTCCTGTCCAATGCATCACAACGTCGCCGACCAGTGCCGGCAACAGGAAACAATGCGAATCAACGAAAGAACCGAATCCGTACACCCCCGCGTGGACGCACCCCAAGCTAACGCACGCGGTGGGCCACTGTCAAATAAAGACGACGTGTGGTTGGACGTTCACATCACGCCGATCCGCGACAAAACCGCCGAGTGGGCGAAAACAGGCGAGTGGTCCGGCGCAACGGTCCGGCAAGCATTGTTCCGACTGGAAAAACCCTAGAGGTCCTGGGCGCTGACCGCACCGGGTGACCCGGTGCGGTCAGCGCCCAGGGGGCAGATCACCAATTGCCCGCCAGCAGCAGGTCGCCGTACTGGACTTCCCGCGACACCTGGCGCAGGTCGGACTCGACCATCATCCGCATGAGCTCCTCGAAGGTGACCGTCGGCTCCCAGTCCAGCGCGGCCCTGGCCATGCTGGAGTCGGCGCACAGCGTCTCCACCTCGGCCGGGCGGACGAGAGCCGGGTCGATGTAGACGTAGTCCTGCCAGTTCAGGTCGACCGCGTCGAAGGCGATCCGCACCGCGTCGCGCACCGAGTGCATGACGCCGGTGCCGATCACGTAGTCGGCGGGCTCGTCCTGCTGCAGCATCAGGTGCATCGCCTTGACGTAGTCGCCCGCGAAGCCCCAGTCCCGCACCGCGTCCAGGTTGCCCAGGGCGAGCTTGTCCTGGAGGCCGAGCTTGATCTGCGCGACCGCCAGCGAGATCTTCCTGGTGACGAACTCCGCGCCGCGGCGCGGGGACTCGTGGTTGAACAGGATCCCGGAGACGCCGTACAGGTCGAACGACTCGCGGTAGTTGCGCGTGATGAAGTGGCCGTACGCCTTGGCCACCCCGTACGGGCTGCGCGGGTGGAACCGCGTGGTCTCGCTCTGCGGGGTCTCGGCGACCTTGCCGAACATCTCCGAGGACGAAGCCTGGTAGAAGCGCATCCGACCGGACCCGTCGGCGCGGGACTGGCTCAGCCCGCTCACCATCCGGATGGCCTCCAGCATGCGCAGCACACCTGCGCCGTTGATCTCGGTCACCAACTCGGCCTGCTGCCAGGACATCGGCACGAACGAGATGGCACCGAGGTTGTACACCTCGTCTGGCTGGACCACGTCCAGCGCCGAGACGAGGCTGGTCTGGTCCATGAGATCACCGTCCACAAAGGAAAGATCGGACATCAGGCGGCTGATCCGCGACTTGCGCGGATTGGCCTGGCCCCGGATCAGGCCCCATACCTGGTAGCCCTGCGCCAGCAGGTGCTCCGCGAGGTACGAACCGTCCTGACCGGTGATCCCGGTGATCAGAGCGCGCTTGGACATGATTCTCCCCTTCCACCGCAACCGGAAGAAGACGACCACTACGGTCGGATCGGCTTGGTCCAGGGTCAGTCTTCGAAACCGACACTCGCAGTCGACCGCCTGTGGTGTCAACGAAAACGGGCCATCCTAGTGGATCACCGGGAGTTGGCGGGAAGCGTTGTCGACACTGGGGATTCTCCAGTGCGGGATGGGGTGTACTCGCCCCGTACGACTACCCGGCGAGCAGATTTCCCGCTGTGGAAGGGAACCGGGTTCCAGCGGCGGTGACGCCGGTCCCACCGCGCCCCCGAGCCGTCCGCGTCCGGCCGGTGCTTCCCGCACGCGGACGGCTCCACGAGCCACCGCCTGCCCGCGCCGAGGGCGCGCACCGGCCCGACGACCGGGTGCCCGCCGAATCGCACCCGCGGATCGCGGGAGCCACAGCACAGCCCCCGTGGACGGCCGGAACCGCCGCCACGCCGGAAGGCGTGACGGCGGTTCTCGCCGGTGCTGGGCCGTGTCCTCGGAGCCGGGATTTTGTGCGGGTGCCCGAGTGGGTGGATCCGCTTCGCCGGGACCTTGCCGTGTGCTGTCGGCTCAAAGGCCGGGATTTTGTCGCTGGTGCCCGGGTGGGTGGATCTGCTCGGGCGGGGCCCCTACAGCGATCATGCGCCCAGTGTGACCGAGTGGGGCTGAAGAGATGCCCCACAGCCCAAGCAGGCTTGCACATGATCGCTTCCCCCACCCAAGCAGATCCACCCACCCGGGCATGGGCGTAGCCGGGCCGACGGTTTTCGGGGTGGTCGCCAGCTTTGAGGACAGGCCCTCCCTAGGCCAGGCCCAGTTCGTCGTCCAGCAGGCGGAACATGTCGTCGTCGGACACCGCCTCGATGTCGAACCGGTCCTGCTGCTCCTCCTGCTGGTGGCCTGCACCCCAGCGGATGCGGAGGACCTCCAGCCTGCCCGCGATCTGGCGGTGCAGGTGCTCGTCGGCCGGGGTGAGCCCGTCCAGCGCGAGTTCCAGCCGGTCGAGGTCGGCCAGCAGGGCACCCGCACCGGTGGGCGCGTCGGCGAAGAGGCGGGACAGCAGGTGCTCCACGAGGTCCGCCGGGGTCGGGTGGTCGAACAGCAGGGCCGCGGGCAGCCGCAGGCCGAGGTCCGCGCCGAGCCGGTTGCGGAACTCCACCGCGATCAGCGAGTCGAAGCCGAGGTCCTGGAACCGCCGGTCCGGTCGCAGGGCGGCGGCGTCGCCGTGACCGAGCACCGCCGCCGCGTGCGCGCGGATGAGGTCGAGCACCAGCTGCGGCCGGTCGGCCGCCGGGGCGGCGGTCAGGGCCGCGGCGGTCCCACCGGTCGGGGTGGCCGCGGCGGCAGCGCGCCGGACCGGCGTCCGGACGAGTCCCCGCAGCAGCGGGGGGACCTTTCCCCCGGCCCGCACCGCGGCCAGGTCCAGCCGCACCGGCACGCTCGCGGGGCCGCCCAGTGCGGCGTCGAACAGCGCCAGGCCCTCCTCCGCGGACAGCGGGAGCAGACCGGAGCGCCGCATCCGGGTCCGGTCGGACTCGGACAGCCCACCGGTCATCCCGACCTCCTGCTCCCACGGCCCCCAGGCCAGGGCGGCGGCGGGCAGCCCCCGCGCGCGCCGGTGCGCCGCGAGGGCGTCGAGGAAGGCGTTCCCAGCCGCGTAGTTCGCCTGGCCGACCGCGCCGAACACCCCCGCCGCCGAGGAGAACAGCACGAAGTGCTCCACCTCGCCGACGAGTTCGTGCAGGTGCCAGGCCGCGTCCACCTTGGGGCGCAGCACGGCGGCCAGCCGCTGCGGGGTGAGCGCGTCCAGCACGCCGTCGTCCAGCACGCCCGCCGTGTGCACGACCGCGGTGACCGGGTGTTCGGCGTCGACCGAGGCCAGGACCCCGGCCAGGGCGGAGCGCCGGGTGACGTCGCAGGCCACGACGGAGGCCGTGGCGCCCAGCCCGGCCAGTTCCGCCACCAGTTCCGCCACGCCGTCCGCCTTGGGGCCGCGCCTGCTCAGCAGCAGCAGGTGCCGCACCCCGTGCCGGGCGGCCAGGTGCCGGGCCACCAGGGCACCGAGACCACCGGTGCCGCCGGTGATGAGGACCGTGCCGTCGGCGTCCCACGTGGCCGGGGCACCGGGGGGCGCCGCCGCCAGCCGGGCCGCGTACGCCTGCCCGTCGCGCACCACGACCACGGGTTCCCCGGTGACGACGGGGTCGCCGTCGCCCTCGACGTCGACCAGGTGGAAGCGGCCCGGCCGCTCGGCCTGCGCCGACCGGACGAGCCCCCACGCGGCGGCGGCGGCCGGGTCGGCCCCGCTCACCACGCCCCGGGACACGAACACCACCCGGTCCTCGGCGGTGCGCACCTCCGCCAGCGCCGCCGCGGCCAGCTCGTGGGCGGAGGAGACCACGTCGGCGCCGCCCACCAGCGGGACCAGGCGCACCCCGTCGGCGGGGGCGGCGGGCACCGGCGTCGACCACTCCACCCGGTACAGCGCGTCGGCCCCGCCCAGGTGCTCGGCGGCCACGGCCCGCAGGGTGAGGGAGTCCACGCCGAGCACCGGGGTGCCCGCCGGGTCGGTGGCGGTCAGCGACACGACGTCGCCGTCCACCACCAGCCGGGCGCGCAGCGCCGTGGCACCGGATGCCCGCAGCGACACGCCCTCCCAGGAGAAGGGCAGCCTGCTGCTCGCACCGCCCTCGGTCAGCCCGAGGGTGTGCAGCGCGGCGTCGAGCAGGGCGGGGTGCAGGCCGTGTTCGGCGGCCTGCCCGGCCGCCGGGTCGGGCAGCTCGACCTCCGCGAACAGGGTCCCGTCCGTGTCCTGCCACGCCGCGCGCAGGCCCTGGAAGGAGGGGCCGTAGTCGAAGCCGAGTGCGAGCACCCGGTCGTAAAACCCTTCGAGCGGCAGGGATCGCGCGTTCGGCGGCGGCCAGGCCACGGCCTCGACCGCGGTCGCCCCGCCCGCGCCCAGGACTCCGGAGGCGTGCCGGGTCCACGGGCCGTCGTCGCCGTCCGGTCGGGAGAAGACGCCGATCCGGCGGTGGCCCTCCTCGTCCGGCGCGGCCACGGCTACCTGGACGCCGACACCCCCCTGTTCCGGCAGCACCAGCGGCGCGGCGATGGTCAACTCCTCGACGCGGTCCAGCCCCACCTCGTCGCCCGCGCGCAGCGCCAGTTCGACGAAGCCGGTGCCCGGGAACAGGAGCTTGCCGTGCACGGCGTGGTCGGCGAGCCACGGTGTGGTCCGCGCCGACAGCCTGGCGGTCAGCAGGAGCCCGCCGTCGGCCAGTGGGACGACCCCGCTGAGCAGCGGGTGCCCGACGGGGGTGAAGCCGCCGCCCGCGGCCGGAACCGGCTCCGGCCAGAACCGCTCGTGCTGGAAGGCGTAGGTGGGCAGCTCGACCCGGCGGGCGCCGGTGCCCGCGAAGAACGCCGACCAGTCGACGGGAACGCCGTGCGCGTGCAGGGTGGCCACTGCCGCGACGGTCGCTGATTCCTCGTCCCGGTTGCGGCGCAGGGCGGGCACGGCAGTGGCTTCGACGGCTTCCTGGATCATCGCCGTCAGGGTGCCGTCGGGGCCCAGTTCCAGGAAGGTGCGGACACCGGAGTCGACCATCGCCCGCACGCCGTCGGCGAAGCGCACGGTGTCCCGCACGTGCCGGACCCAGTAGTCGGGGTTCGTCGGATCACCCGAAATCAGACCGATGCTCGGCTCGTGGAACTCGATACCCGCGATCGCCGCCGCGAAGTCCTCCAACATCGGGTCCATCAACGGCGAGTGGAACGCGTGCGAAACCGACAGCCGCTTGTACTTCCACCCCCGCTCCCCCGCCGCGTGCGCCACCTGTTCAACAGCCTCGGCCGTGCCCGCGACCACCACCGAAGCGGGCTCGTTCACGGCCGCCAGGGACACGGTGTCCGAGAGCAGTTCGGCGACCTCGGCTTCGCTCGCGGCCACCGCGAGCATGGCGCCGCCTTCCGGCAAGGCGTCCATCAGCTTCGCCCTGGCCCGCACCAGCGTGCACGCGTCCGCCAACGACACCACACCCGCCACGTGCGCGGCCACGACCTCACCCAACGAATGACCCGCCACCACCTCGGGCCGCACACCCCAGGACTCCACCAACCGGAACAACGCCACTTCGAGCGCGAAGAGCGCAGGCTGCGACCACCCGGTCCGGTTCAGGAGCGCCGCGTCCTCACCCCACACCACCTCTCGGACATCCTCGCCCAATTCGGTGATGGCAGCGTCGAACGCCTCGGCGAACACCGGGAACCGGGCGTACAACTCACGCCCCATCCCCAACCGCTGCGAACCCTGACCCGTGAACACGACCCCCAACCGGCCGTCACCGGCCACCGCCTCGGTGACCGAGGCCAGCAGTTCCTCCCGGGTGCGGCCGACGAGCACCGCGCGGTGCTCGAACGCCGATCGGGTCGTGGCCAGGGAGAAGCCCACGTCCAGCGGACGGCCCCCGGTGTCGGCGAGCCGGGACACCTGCTCGCGCACGGCCGCCGCGGTCTTGCCGGACACCAGCCACGGCACCACGACCTCGGTGGGCTCGGGCTCGTCGGCCGCGGGCACGGGGACGGGCAGTTCGAGGATGGTGTGGGCGTTGGTGCCGGAGATGCCGAACGACGACACCGCCGCGCGCCGCGGTCGGTCGGTCGACGGCCAGGCCGTGTTCTCGGTGACCAGGTCCACCGCGCCCGCCGCCCAGTCCACGTGCGTGGACGGCTCGTCGACGTGCAGGGTCCTGGGCACCACACCGTGCCGCATCGCCTGCACCACCTTGATCACACCGGCCACCCCGGCCGCCGCCTGGGCGTGGCCGATGTTGGACTTGATCGAGCCCAGCAACAGCGGGGTCTCCCGATCACGCCCGTAGGTGGCCAGCAGCGCCTGCGCCTCGATCGGGTCACCCAACGTCGTCCCGGTGCCGTGGCCCTCCACCACGTCCACCTCGTGCGGGGACAGCCCGGCACCCGCGAGGGCCTGCCGGATGACCCGCTGCTGCGACGGGCCGTTCGGCGCGGTCAACCCGTTCGACGCACCGTCCTGGTTCACCGCCGAACCCCGCACCACGGCCAGGACCTCGTGCCCGTTGCGCACGGCGTCCGACAACCGCTCCACCACCAGCACCCCGACGCCCTCGGACCAGCCCGCGCCGTCGGCTGCCTCGGCGTAGGACTTGCACCGGCCGTCCACGGACATGCCGCGCTGCCGGGCGAACTCGATGAACAGCGCGGGCGTGGACAGCACGGTGACGCCACCGGCGACGGCCAGGTCGCAGTCGCCGGAGCGCAGCGCCTGGACCGCCCAGTGCAGTGCCACCAGCGACGACGAGCACGCCGTGTCCACGGTGACCGCCGGGCCCTCCAGCCCCAGCGCGTAGGCGACGCGGCCGGAGGCGACGCTCGGCGAGCTGCCGTTGCCCCGGAACCCCTCGAACTCCGCGCCCGGCAGCAGTTCCGCGTAGTCGCTGTGCATGACCCCGGCGAAGACACCGGTGCGACTGCCGCGCAGGGACACCGGGTCGATGCCCGCCCGCTCGAACGCCTCCCAGGACGTCTCCAGCAGCAGGCGCTGCTGGGCGTCGGTGGCCAGCGCCTCGCGCGGGCTCATCCCGAAGAACTCCGCGTCGAACCCGCCCGCGTCCCGCAGGAAGCTGCCGGAGCGGGTGTAGGTCGTGCCCGGGTGGGCCGGGTCGGGGTCGTAGAGCGCGTCGAGGTCCCAGCCGCGGTCGTCGGGGAAGTCGCCGACCGCGTCCACGCCGTCGGCGACCAGCCGCCACAGGTCCTCCGGGGAGGACACCCCGCCCGGGTAGCGGCAGGCCATGCCCACGATCACCACCGGGTCGTCGGTCACCGGCGGCAGCGCGCCCAGCGGGACCGCCGCGCCGGGGTCGGCCCCGAGCAGCTCGCCCAGCAGGTACCGGGCGACCGCGGCCGAGGTCGGGTGGTCGAACACCAGGGTCGCGGGCAGCCGCAGCCCGGTGGTCTCGGCCAGCGCGTTGCGCAGCTTCACGGCGGTCAGCGAGTCCAGGCCCAGTTCCTTGAACGCGCGCTCCGCGGGTACCGAGGCGCCGTCCGGGTGACCGAGCACGGCGGCCACCCGGTCGCGCACCAGGGTCACCACCAGGTCCGCGCGGGCCTGCTCGGGCAGGGCGAGCAGGCGCTGCACGAGGCCGCCGTCCTCGCCCGCGCGGGCGACGCCGCGCCTGCTCCGCGGGCGGACCAGGGCGCTCAGCAGGGCCGCCAGGTCCCCGCCGCCCGCCGCCAGGGTGGCGAGGTCGAGCCGCGCGGGCACGGCCAGGGTGTGCCCGATCGCCGCGTCGAACAGGGCCAGGCCCTCGTCGGTGCGCAGCGGCAGCACCCCGGTGCGGTTGATCTGCTCCAGGTCGCCATCGGACAGCGCGCCGGTCATGCCCTCCCCCGGCTGCCACAGGCCCCAGGCCAGCGACGTCGCGGGCAGGCCGAGTGCGTGGCGGTGCGCGGCGAGGGCGTCGAGGAAGGCGTTGCCCGCCGCGTAGTTGCCCTGGCCCGCCGAGCCGAACACGGACGCGGCCGAGGAGAACAGCACGAAGTGCTCCACCTCGCCCACCAGTTCGTGCAGGTGCCAGGCCGCGTCCACCTTGGGCCGCAGCACACGGTCGACCATGTCCGGGGTGAGCGAGGTGATCAGGCCGTCGTCGAGCACGCCCGCGGTGTGCACGACACCGGTCAGCGGGTGCTCGGTGCCGACGGATTCGACCACGGCCGCGAGCGCGGCGCGGTCGGTGACGTCGCAGGCCACCACCCGCGCGGTCGCACCGCGCCGCGCCAGCCCGGCGACGAGGTCGGCGGCACCGGCCGCCTCGGGGCCGCGGCGGCTGAGCAGCAGCAGGTGCCGGACGCCGTGCTCGACCACGAGGTGCTCGGCCACGGCGCGGCCGAGGTCACCGGTACCGCCGGTGATCAGGACCGTCCCGTCGGGGTTCCACGGCGCGGCGGGCGCGGGCTCGGCCCGGACCAGCCGGGCGGCGAACGCCTGCCCGTCGCGCACCACGACCTGGTGCTCCCCGGTGACGACGGGGTCGCCGTCGCCCTCGACGTCCACGAGCCGGAAGCGGCCGGGGTTCTCGGTCTGGGCGGAGCGGACCAGGCCCCAGGCGGCGGCCGCCGCCGGGTCGGCGCCGCTGAGGGCGCCGCGGGTGACGAACACCAGCGGGGCGTCGGCCTCCCGCACCTGGGCCAGGGCCTCGGTCACCAGCCGGTGCGCCGAGGCGATCACGTCGGTGCCGCCCACCAGCGGCACGATCCGCGCGTCGGCGGGGTCGTCCACGGGCGCGGCGGGGGTCGTCCACTCGACCCGGAACAGCGAGTCGGTGCGGGCGGTGCCGAGCTGCTCGGCGGTCACGGCGCGCAGGTGCAGCGCGCCGACGGAGGCGACGGGCTGACCGGTGCCGTCGGCGATGGCCAGTTCCACACCCGCCTCGACCGACCCGCGCAGGCGAATCCGCGCGGTGGTGGCCCCGGTGGCGTGCAGCGACACACCGTTCCAGACGAACGGCAGCAGTTGCACGCCCTCCTCGACCCCGGGGAGGAACGCGATGGCGTGCAGCGCGGCGTCCAGGAGCGCGGGGTGCAGGCCGAAGGCGGGCGCGTCGCGGACCTGCTCGGGCAGCGCGACCTCGGCGTACACGTCGCCGTCGAACCGCCAGGCCGCCGTCAGGCCCTGGAACACCGGGCCGTAGCCGCGCACGTCGTAGAAGCCGTCCAGGTCGAGCGCGGTCGCCCCGGTGGGCGGCCAGGGCGCCGCGGGCAGCGGGTCGACCTCGGTGGGCGCCGGGGTGAGCACGCCGGTGGCGTGGCGCACCCAGGCCGCGTCGGGGGTCTGCGTATCGCGGGAGTACACCCCGATGTCGGCGCGGCCCCGCTCGTCGGGCGTGGCCACCCTGACCTGCACCGCCACCGCGCCGCTGTCGGGCAGCAGCAGCGGTGCCGAGATGGCCAGTTCGTCGAGGTGCCCGAGACCGGCCTCGTCGCCCGCGCGCAGGGCCAGCTCCACGAACCCGGTGCCGGGGAACAGGACCCGGCCCAGGGCGGTGTGGTCGGCCAGCCAGGGCTGCGCCCGCAGCGACAGCCTGCCGGTGAGCACCAGGCCGCCCCCTTCGGACAGGTCGACGGTGGCGCCGAGCAGCGGGTGCTCGACGCCGACCAGACCCGCGCCGGACACGTCGCCGGTCGTCGTCGGGGCCTGCGGCCAGTAGTGGCGCCGCTGGAAGGCGTAGGTGGGCAGGTCCACGCGCGCACCCTCGGGCAGCAGCGACGCCCAGTCCACCGGGTGGCCGTGCGACCACAACCGGCCCAGCGCCAGGTGCAGCGCGTCCACGCCGCCGTTGTCGCGGCGGGTGGAGCCGGTCGCGACGACCTCGACGCCCACGGCTTCGGCGGTGGCCTCCACCGCGGCGGTCAGCACGGGGTGCGGGCCGACCTCCAGGAAGGTGGTGTGCCCCTGCGCCAGCAGCGCGCGGACTTCCCGCTCGAACAGCACCGTCTCCCGCAGGCTGCGGTACCAGTAGTCGGCGTCGGCCAGACCCGGACGCCCGCTGGCCACTGTGGACGGGAACGGCACCTCGGGTTCGCGCGGTCGCACGGGGGCCAGCACGTCCAGCAGTTGTTCCCGCAGGGCTTCGACCTCAGCCGAGTGCGACCCGTAGTCCACCGCGATCCGCCGCACCCACACACCCTCGGCCTCAGCACGAGCCACGAACGCGTCCAACTCCGACGCCGCACCTGCCACCACGACCGAACCGGGACCGTTGACGGCGGCGATCTGACCACCGAGTTCGACGACGCGCTCGGGGGTGGCCGCGACCGAGGCCATCCCGCCCGTGCCCGCCAGCACACCCGCGATCAGCGCGCTGCGCGCCGCGACCACGAGCGCGCCGTCCTCGATCGACAGGGCGCCGGACACCACCGCGGCGGCGATCTCACCCTGCGAGTGACCCACCACCGCCGACGGCTCGATGCCCCACGACCGCCACAGACCGGCCAGCGACACCATCACCGCCCACAGCGCGGGCTGCACCACCTCCACCCTGGTCAGGGCCTCGTCGTCGTCCAGGACCTCCATCAGGTCCCAGTCGACGTGCGGTGCCAGTGCCGCGGCGCACCGCTGGAGCAGTTCGGTGAACACCGGCGACGAGGCGGCCAGGTCCCGACCCATGCCGACCCACTGGCCCCCCTGCCCCGGGAACACGAACACCGGTCCCCGCGCGGACGACCCGGCCGGGGAGGTCGAGCCGGTCACCGCGCCGTCGTCGTCGGAGCCCGCGGCGACCGCGGCCAACGCCCGCCGCAGCGCGTCGGCGTCCCGGCCGGTCACCACGGCCCGGTGCTCGAACACCGCCCGGGTGCGGATCAGCGCCGACGCCACGTCGACCGGAGCGGCGTCCACCGCCGCCAACCGCTCGGCCTGGGCCCGCAGCGCCTGCGGTGTGCGGGCCGAGAACACCCACGGCACGACCGCAGACCGGTCGGGCTCCACCGCCACGACCGGCTCGGTCGGGCTCTCCAGGATCACGTGCGCGTTGGTGCCGCTGATCCCGAACGAGGAGACACCGGCGCGGCGCGGCCGGTCGACCGCGGGCCACGCCGTGGTCTCGGTGGCCAGTTCGACGCTGCCCACCGTCCAGTCCACGTGCGTGGACGGCTGGTCCACGTGCAGGGTCCTGGGCACCACACCGTGCCGCATCGCCTGCACCACCTTGATCACACCAGCCACCCCGGCCGCCGCCTGCGAGTGCCCGATGTTCGACTTGATCGAGCCCAACAGCAGCGGGGTCTCCCGGTCGCGCCCGTAGGTCGCCAGCAGCGCCTGCGCCTCGATCGGGTCACCCAGCGTCGTCCCGGTGCCGTGGCCCTCCACGACGTCGACGTCGCGCGGGGACAACCCCGCCCCCGCCAGCGCCTGGCGGATCACGCGTTGCTGCGACGGGCCGTTCGGCGCGGTCAACCCGTTCGACGCACCGTCCTGGTTCACCGCCGAACCCCGCAGGACCGCCAACACCTGGTGCCCGTTGCGACGCGCGTCCGACAACCGCTCCAGCACCAGCACACCGACACCCTCGGACCAGCCGACGCCGTCAGCGGCCTCCGCGTACGGCTTGCAGGAGCCGTCCACCGACATGCCGCGCTGCCGGGAGAAGTCGACGAACGTCTTCGGGGTCGACATGACCGTCACACCACCGGCCAGCGCCAGTTCGCAGTCGCCGGACCGCAGCGCCTGCGCCGCCCAGTGCACCGCCACCAGCGACGACGAGCACGCCGTGTCCACCGTGACCGCCGGGCCCTCGAAGCCCAGCGAGTACGCCACCCGGCCGGAGGCGACGCTCGGCGAGCTGCCGTTGCCGCGGTACCCCTCGAACTCGGGGGTGTTGAGCAGGTCCGCGTAGTCGCTGTACATGACGCCCGCGAACACGCCGGTGCGGCTGCCGCGCAGCGACACCGGGTCGATCCCGGCCCGCTCCACGGCCTCCCACGAGGTCTCCAGCAGCAGGCGCTGCTGCGAGTCCGTGGCCAGCGCCTCGGCCGGGCTCATCCCGAAGAACTCCGCGTCGAACTCGCCCGCCCCGTGCAGGAAGTGCGCGTCGCGGACGTAGGAGGTGCCCAGGTGGTCGGAGTCCGGGTCGTAGAGGGCCTCCACGTCCCAGCCGCGGTTGTCCGGGAACCCGGACACGGCGTCGACCTCATCGGTGACCAGCCGCCACAGGTCCTCCGGGGAGGACACGCCACCCGGGTACCGGCAGGCCATGCCCACGATCACGATCGGGTCGTCGGCCAGCGGCGGCAGTGCCCGCGCGGGCACGGCCTCGTCCGGTTCGGCGGTGCCGATCAGCTCGCCCAGCAGGTGCTCGGCGAGGGCGAGGGAGGTCGGGTAGTCGAACACGAGGGTCGCGGGCAGCCGCAGCCCGGTCGCCGTGGACAGGCCGTTGCGCAGTTCCACCGCGGTCAGCGAGTCGAGGCCGAGTTCCTGGAACGTGCGCGCCGGGTCCACCGTCGAGCCGTCCGCGTGGCCCAGCACCACCGCGACCCGACCGCGCACCAGGTCCAGCAGCAGTTCGGTGCGCTCGACCGCCGACAGCGCCGCCAGGGTGCGGGCCAACCCGCCCGCCGCCTCCGCCGCGCGCGCCGCCACCCGGCGGCCCCGCGTCCGCACCAGGCCGCGCAGCACCGCGGGCACGTCGCCGCGCGCCCGCAGGGCCGCCGGGTCCAGCAGTACCGGTGCGACCACGGCCTCGTCGGACACGGACACGGCCGCGTCGAACAGCCGCATGCCCTGCTCCAGCGACAGCGGTGGCAGGCCGTCGCGGGCGATGCGGGCCCGGTCGGCGGCGGTGAGCCCGGCGGTCATGCCGGTCTCGGCCGTCCAGGCGCCCCACGCGAGCGCCAGACCGGGCAGCCCGGCCGCCCGCCGGTGAGCGGCGAGGGCGTCAAGGAAGGCGTTGCCCGCCGCGTAGTTGCCCTGGCCCGCCGAGCCGAGGGTGGCCGCGACCGAGGAGAACACCACGAACGCGTCGAGGTCGGCGGTCAGCTCGTGCAGGTGCCAGGCGGCGTCGACCTTCACCCGCAGCACGGTGTCGACGTGCTCGGGGGTCAGCGAGTCGATGACGCCATCGGCCAGCACCCCGGCCGAGTGCACCACGACCCGCACCGGGTGCTCGGCGGGCACCGCCGCCAGCACCGCGGCGAGCGCGTCCCGGTCGGCCACGTCGCAGGAGCGCACGGTCGCGGTCGCACCGGCCGCGGCCAGGTCGGCCACCAGGTCGGCGACCCCCTCGGTCCGCTCGCCGCGACGGCTGAGCAGCAGCAGGTGCCGCGCGCCGCGCTCGGTGGCGAGGTGGCGGGCCAGCGCAGCGCCCAGCCCGGCGGTGCCGCCGGTGATCAGGACGGTGGCCTCCGGGTCCCAGCCCGCGGTGGCCGCGGGCGCGGGGAGGCGGACCAGCCGGGCGGCCGTGGCCTCGCCGTCGCGCACGCGCACCTGCGGTTCGTCGGTGCCCAGCACGACGCCCAGGGGCAGCGGCCCGGCGTCCGCGTCAACCAGCAGGAACCGCCCGGGGTACTCCGTCTGGGCGGTCCGCACGAGCCCCCACGGACCGGCCGTGGCCAGGTCCGTGCCCGCCGCGCCGTCCACGACGAACACCAGTCGCGCCCCGGCGGGCGCCTCGGTCGCCAGCCACTGCTGGAGCAGGCCGAGGACGTGGTTGGTGAGGGCGTGGGTGTCGGCGATCACGTCACCGGCGGCCGTCAGCGGCACCACGACGGCGTCAGGTGCGCCGTCGACCGAGGCGAGGTCGGCCGCTGTCGCGACCGTGGCACCACCCGCGCGCAGCCGCTCCGCGACACCGCGCGGGTCGGCCCCGACGACGGTGACCGCGACCGCCGCGGCGGTGGCGCGCACCGGCGTCGACCAGTCGAGCCGGTACAGCGCGTCTACTGCGGCATCGGCGCCCGCCACCTGGTCGGCGGTGACCTCGCGGAACACCAGTGAGTCGACCGTGGCGACGAGGGTGCCCGCGGCGTCCAAGACCGTGACGGCAACGCCGTCGGTCTCGTTGCCGGTGAGCACCACCCGCACCGCGGACGCCGCGGCGGCGTGCAGGGTCACGCCCTCCCAGGAGAACGGCAGCACGCTCCGGTCGGCGGGCTGGGTCAGCGTCGCGGTGTGCAGGACGGCGTCGAAGAGGGCGGGGTGCAGGCCGTAGGCGGCGGCCTGCCCGGTGGCGTGCTCGGGCAGGGCGACCTCGGCGAACACCTCGTCGCCGCGCCGCCACGCCGCCGCGAGGCCGCGGAACACCGGGCCGTAGCCGAAGCCCAGGTCCGCCAGCCGCTCGTAGAAGCCGTCCAGCGGCACGGGTTCCGCGCCGGGGGGCGGCCAGGTCCCGAGGTCGGCGGGGGCGGTGGGCGCGGCGGCGGCGAGGGCGCCGAACGCGTGCTGCGTCCACGGGCCGTCGACGCCCTCGGGGCGGGAGAACACGCCGAGGCGGCGGTGGCCACGCTCGTCAGCCTCCTCGACCCGCACCTGGACGTGCACCGCACCCGCCTCGGGGAGGACCAGCGGGACGGCGAGGGTCAGCTCGTCGAGGCGGTCGAGGCCAACCTCGTCGGCGGCGCGCAGCGCCAGCTCCACGAAACCGGTCCCCGGGAACAGGATGCTGCCGTGCACGACGTGGTCGGCCAGCCACGGCACCGACCGGGCGGACAGCCTGCCGGTGAGCACCGCGTCCCCTCCCCCGGCCAGCTCGACGGCGGCGCCGAGCAGCGGGTGGGTCACCGAGGCCAGGCCCGCGCCGGACACGTTCCCGGTGGCGCCGGTCCGCTCGGGCCAGAAGCGCCGGTGCCGGAAGGCGTAGGTGGGCAGCTCGACCCGCCGCGCGCCGAGCCCGGCGAAGAACACCGACCAGTCGACGGGGACACCGTGCGCGTGCAGGGTGGCCACCGCCGCGACGGCCGCCGACTCCTCGTCCCGGTCGCGGCGCAGCGCGGGCACGGCGACGACCTCGGCAGTGTCCTGCGCCATCGCCGACAGCGTGCCGTCCGGCCCGAGTTCCAGGAAGGTGCGGACACCGGAGTCGACCATCGCGGTGACCGCGTCGGCGAAGCGCACCGCTTCCCGCACGTGCCGAACCCAATACTCCGGGTTCGTCGGATCACCCGAGATCAAACCGATGCTCGGCTCGTGGAACTCGATACCCGCGATCGCCGCCGCGAAGTCCTCCAACATCGGGTCCATCAACGGCGAGTGGAACGCGTGCGAGACCGACAGCCGCTTGTGCTTCCACCCCCGCTCCACCGCGACACCGGCGACGCGCTCGACCTCGGCGGCCACCCCGGAGACCACGACCGAGTTCGGACCGTTCACCGCCGCCAGCGACACCCCGCCGGTCACCAGGTCCGCGACCTCGGACTCCGGCGCCGACACCGCGAGCATCGCGCCGCCTCCCGGCAGCACCTCCATGAGACCCGCCCGGGCGCGCACCAGCGTGCACGCGTCCGCCAACGACACCACACCCGCCACGTGCGCGGCCACGACCTCACCCAACGAATGACCCGCCACCACCTCGGGCCGCACACCCCAAGACTCCACCAACCGGAACAACGCCACTTCCAGCGCGAACAACGCAGGCTGCGACCAGCCAGTCCGGTTCAGGACCGCTACGTCCTCACCCCACACCACATCGCGAACATCCTCGCCCAACTCGGCAATCACAGCGTCGAACGCCTCGGCGAACACCGGGAACCGGGCGTACAACTCACGCCCCATCCCCAACCGCTGCGACCCCTGACCCGTGAACACGACCCCCAACCGGCCATCACCGGCCACCGCCTCGGACACGGCGGTGCGCAACTCGTCCCGCGTTCGACCGACGTGGACCACGCGGTGCTCGAACGCCGAGCGCAGCGTCAGCGAGTGGGCCACGTCCAGCGGCCGGGCGTCGAGGTCGGCGAGCCGGGCGGCCTGCGCGCGGGCGGCCTCGGCCGTCTTCGCCGACACCACCCACGGGACCACCACCTCCACCGGCGCGTCGGTCTCGGGTTCCCCGGTGGTCGGGGCCTGTTCCAGCACCACGTGCGCGTTGGTGCCGGAGATGCCGAAGGACGAGACCGCGCCGCGCCGCGGTCGGTCGACCGGCGGCCAGTCCGCGTTCTCGGTGAGCAGCTCGACGGTGCCCGCCGACCAGTCGATGTGCGAGGACGGCTCGGTGACGTGCAGCGTCCTGGGCACCAGGCCGTGCCGCATCGCCAGGACCATCTTGATCACGCCCGCGACCCCGGCCGCCGCCTGCGTGTGGCCCAGGTTGGACTTGCCCGCGCTGAGCAGCAGCGGCGTCTCCCGGTCGCGCCCGTACGTGGCGAACAGGGCCTGCGCCTCGATCGGGTCGCCCAGCCTGGTGCCGGTGCCGTGCGCCTCCACCGCGTCCACATCGGACGCTCCCAGCCCGGCGCTCGCCAGCGCCGCCCGGATCACCCGCTGCTGCGACGGGCCGTTGGGGGCCGTGAGCCCGTTGGACGCCCCGTCCTGGTTCACCGCCGAACCCCGCACCACGGCCAGCACCCGGTGACCGTTGCGCTGGGCGTCCGACAGCCGTTCCAGCACCAGCATGCCGACGCCCTCGGACCAGCCCGTGCCGTCGGCGCCCTCACCGAACGCCTTGCACCGGCCGTCGGAGGAGAGCACGCCCTGCGCGGAGAACTCCACGAACACACCCGGGGTCGACATGACCGTCACACCGCCCGCGAGCGCCAGCGAGCACTCCCCGCCGCGCAGCGCCTGCGCGGCCAGGTGCAGCGTCACCAGCGACGACGAGCACGCCGTGTCCACGGTGACCGCGGGACCCTCCAGGCCCAGCGTGTAGGACACGCGGCCGGACATCACGCTCGCGGTGTTGCCGATGGCGACGTGGCCCTGGCTGTAGGCGTCGGTGCCCGCGAGGGCGTCGGGGTAGTCCTGCCCGTTCGTGCCGACGAACACCCCGGACCGGCTGCCGCGCAGCGACACCGGGTCGATGCCCGCCCGCTCCAGCGCCTCCCACGACAGCTCCAGCAGCAGCCGCTGCTGCGGGTCCATCGACAGGGCCTCGCGCGGGGACACCTCGAAGAAGTCGGCGTCGAACCCGGCGACGTCGGTCAGGAACCCGCCGACCCGGGTGAAGTCCGCGGTCAGGCCGTCGACGTCCCAGCCGCGGTCGGTGGGGAAGGCGCCGACGACGTCGCGGCCCTCGACCAGCAGCCGCCACAGGTCCTCCGGCGAGTCGATGCCGCCGGGGAAGCGGCACGCCATGCCGACGACGGCGATCGGGTCGTCGGCGGAGCCCGCCGGGGCGGCGACCACCTCGGCGGCGGGCAGGTCGCCGAGCACCTCGCCGAGCAGGTGCTCGGCGAGTGCGACCGGGGTCGGGTGGTCGAACGCCAGCGTCGCGGGCAGGCGCAGGTCGGTGGCCGCGACGATCCGGTTGCGGAGCTGGACCGCGGTCAGCGAGTCGAAGCCGAGCCTGCGGAACTCGCGGGACGGTTCGATGCCCTCGACCGAACCGTGGCCGAGCACCGCCGCGGCCTCGGTCCGCACGAGGTCGACCAGTACGGGCACCCGCTCACCGGCGGGGAGCGCCGCCAGCCGCGCGGCCAACGCGCCACCGCCCGAGCGGGCCCCGGACGCGGCACCGCGGCGGGCCTTGGCGCGGACCAGGCCGCGCAGCAGGGCGGGCACCTCCACCGCGTCGCGCACCGCGGCCAGGTCTAGGCGCGCGGGCACGCTGGCGGTGTGCCCGGCGGCCGCGTCGAACAGGGCCAGGCCCTGCTCCGCCGACAGTGCCCGCAGCCCCCACCGGCCCATCCGGTCGAGGTCGACCGCGGACAGGGCGCCGGTCATGCCCGCGCCCGGCTCCCACAGGCCCCAGGCCATGGCCGAGGCCGGGAGGCCGCGGGCGGCGCGGTGCGCGGCGAGGCCGTCGAGGAACGCATTGCCCGCGGCGTAGTTGCCCTGCCCCGGCGCGCCCACGGTGCCCGCGACGGAGGAGCAGAGGACGAACCGGTCCAGGTCCGCGGTCAGCTCGTGCAGGTGCCAGGCCGCGTCGACCTTCACCGCCATGACCCGGCGGAGGCGTTCGGGGGTGAGGGAGTCCACCACGCCGTCGTCGATCGCCCCGGCGGCGTGCACCACGCCGCGCAGCGGGTGCTCGGCGGGCACCGCCGCCAGCGCGGCGGCCAGGGCCGTCCGGTCGGCGACGTCGCAGGCCAGGACGGTCGCGGTCGCGCCCGCGGCGGCCAGGTCGGCCACCAGCCCGGCGGCGCCCTCGGCGGCGGGCCCGCGCCTGCTGAGCAGCAGCAGGTGCCGCACCCCGTGCTCGGCGACCAGGTGGCGGGCGAAGAGGCTGCCCAGGTCACCGAGGGCGCCGGTGATCAGCACCGTGCCGTCGGGGTCCCACGGCGTGGCCGCCGCGGCCTCGGACCGCACCAGCCGCGCCGCGTACGCCTTGCCGTCGCGCACGACGACCTGCGGTTCGTCGGTGATCACCGGGTCGCCGTCGCCCTCGACGTCCACCAGCCGGAAGCGGCCCGGGTTCTCCGTCTGCGCGGACCGCACCAGGCCCCACACGGCCGCGGCGGCCGGGTCGGCGCCGCTGACTGCCCCGCGGGTGACGAACACCAGCCGGGAGTCGCTGTGCTGCACCAGGTCCAGCGCTCGCGCCGCCAGCGCGTGGGCGGATGCCACGACGTCGGCGCCGCCGACCAGGGGCACCACCGTGACGTCCTGGTCGTCCGACGCCGCCACCGGGGTCGTCCACTCGACCCGGAACAGCGACTCGATCCCCGCCGCCGCGCCGACCTGCTCGGCCGTCGCGGTCCGCAGCCGCACCCCGGCGACCGTGGCGACGGGTTGACCGGCGCCGTCGGCGACCGCGAGGTCCACGCCCGCCGACGCCGAGCCGCGCAGTCGCACCCGCACCGCGGTGGCCCCGGTCGCGTGGCAGGACACACCGCTCCACCCGACCGGCAGCAGCCGGGCGCCGGGGTCGGTGCCGTCGAGGAACGCGGTGGCGTGCAGCGCGGCGTCGAGCAGGGCGGGGTGGAGGGTGAACGCCTCGACGTCGCGCACGCCCTCGGGCAGCGCGACCTCGGCGAAGACATCCGCACCCGCGCGCCACGCCGCGACCAGGCCCCGGAACACCGGGCCGTAGCCGGTGCCGTCGTAGAAGCCGTCCACGTCGAGCGGAACCGCCCCGGCGGGCGGCCACACCTCCGCGAAACCCGCGTCCGCCTCGACCGCCACCGGGGTGAGGACACCCGCGGCGTGCCGGACCCACGGTTCGCCGTGCGCGTCGGCGTCGCGGGCGGAGATCGCGACCTCCGCGCGCCCCGCCTCGTCGGGGTCGGAAACCCGGACCTGCACCGCGACCGCGCCCGTTGAGGGGAGCACGAGCGGAGCGGTCAGAGTCAGGTCGTCGAGGTGGCCGAGACCCGCCTCGTCCCCGGCGCGCAACGCCAACTCCACGAAAGCCGCGCCGGGGAACAGCACCTGACCGAACGCGGTGTGGTCGGCCAGCCACGGCTGAGCGCGCAGCGACAGGCGGCCGGTCAGCAGCACACCACCGCCGTCGGACAACTCGACGGCGGCGCCGAGCAGCGGGTGGCCGACGGAGGCCAGTCCGGCACCGGAGACGTCACCCGCCGCGGTGGCCGACTCCGGCCAGTAGGTGTCGTGCTGGAAGGCGTAGGTCGGCAGGTCGACCTGCCGCGCCCCCGCCAGGAACCGCCGCCAGTCGACGGCGACCCCGTTCGCCCAGAGCCGCCCCAGCGCCAGGTGCAGCACGTCCAGGCCGCCGCGGTGGCGCCGCGTCGACCCGGTGGCGACGACCCGCGCCCCGGCGGACTCGGCGGTCCGCTCGACGGCGCCGGTCAGCCCCGGGTGCGGTGCGACCTCCAGGAACACCGCGTGCCCCTGGGCCAGCAGGTCCCGGGTGGTGCGCTCGAACTCGACGGTCTCCCGCAGGTTCCGGTACCAGTACTCGGCGTCGGCCAGGCCCGGCCTGCCCGCCGCGACGGTCGACGAGAAAGGCAACTCCGGTTCGCGCGGCCGGATGGGCGCCAGCACCCGCAGCAACCGTTCGCGGAGGGTTTCCACCTGCGCCGAGTGCGAGGCGTAGTCCACGGCGATGCGCCGCACCCACACGCCCTCGGCCTCGGCCCTGGCCAGGAATGCCTCCAGCTCGGTGACCTCGCCCGCCACCACGACCGAACCGGGGCCGTTGACCGCGGCGACCTCACCGCCCAGTTCGGCGACGCGCTCCGGCAGCGCGGACACCGACGCCATGCCACCCGTCCCGGCCAGCTCGGACGCGATCAGCGCGCTGCGCGCCGTCACGACCAGCGCACCGTCCTCCAGCGACAACGCCCCGGCAACCACCGCCGCGGCGATCTCACCCTGCGAGTGGCCGACCACCGCCGACGGTTCGATGCCCCACGACCGCCACAACCGAGCCAGCGACACCATCACCGCCCACAGCGCGGGCTGCACGATCTCCACCCGGGACAGCGCGTCCGCGTCCCCGAGCACGTCCGACAGCTCCCAGTCGACGTGCGGCGCCAACGCCCGCGCACACTCGTCGAGGAACCCGGCGAACGCCGGGCACGACTCCACCAGCTCCTGGGCCATGCCCACCCACTGGCTGCCCTGCCCGGGGAACACGAACACCGGGCCCGGCGACGAGGCCACCTCGGTGGCGACCGAACCGGTCACCGCGCCGTCGTCCTCCGCGCCCTCGGCCACCGCGGCCAACGCGCGCCGCACCGCCGCGTCGTCAGCACCGGAGACGACCGCGCGGTGGTCGAACGCGGCGCGCGTCGTGACCAGGGAAAACCCGATGTCGAGCCGCGGTGCACCGGAGTCGGCCGCGAGCAGCCGGGCGGCCTGAGCGCGCAGCGCCGCCGGGGTCCGCCCGGACAGCACCCACGGCACCGCCGCCGGTTCGGGTGCGGGCTCGGCGGCGGGTTCGGGCTCCGGCACACCCTCCAGGACCACGTGCGCGTTCGTGCCGCTGATGCCGAAGGACGACACCGCCGCCCGCCGGGGCCGGTCGACCGCGGGCCAGTCCACGGCTTCGGTGAGCAGTTCCACCGCGCCCGCCGTCCAGTCCACGTGCGTGGACGGCTCGTCCACGTGCAGCGTCCTGGGCACCACACCGTGCCGCATCGCCAGGACCATCTTGATCACACCGGCCACCCCGGCCGCCGCCTGCGAGTGCCCGATGTTCGACTTGACCGACCCCAGCAGCAGCGGCTGTTCGCGGTCCTGCCCGTAGGTGGCGAGCAGGGCCTGCGCCTCGATCGGGTCACCCAGGGTGGTGCCCGTGCCGTGCGCCTCCACGACGTCGACGTCGAGCGGCGTCAGCTCCCCGGCGGCCAGCGCCTGGCGGATCACGCGCTGCTGCGCCGGACCGTTCGGCGCGGTCAACCCGTTCGACGCACCGTCCTGGTTCACCGCCGAGCTCCGCACCACCGCCAGCACCCGGTGCCCGTTGCGCTGGGCGTCCGACAGCCGCTCCAGCACCAGCACACCGACGCCCTCGGACCAGCCCGCACCGTCGGCGGCCTCGGAGAACGACTTGCACCGGCCGTCGGCGGCCATGCCCCGCTGCCGGGAGAACTCCACGAACGTGTTCGGCGTGGACATGACCGTCACGCCACCGGCCAGGGCGAGCGAGCACTCCCCCGCGCGCAGCGCCTGCGCGGCCAGGTGCAGCGACACCAGCGACGACGAGCACGCCGTGTCCACCGTGACCGCGGGACCCTCGAAGCCCAGCGAGTACGCCACCCGGCCGGAGGCGACGCTGGCGGAGCTGCCGCTGATGCGGAAGCCCTCGTACTCGGCGTCGCCCAGCAGGTCCGCGTAGTCGCCGTACATGACCCCGGCGAAGACACCGGTGCGGCTGCCCCGCAGCGAGTGCGGGTCCAGGCCCGCGCGCTCCAGCGCCTCCCACGACGTCTCCAGCAGCAGGCGCTGCTGGGCGTCGGTGGCCAGCGCCTCGCGCGGGCTCATCCCGAAGAACTCGGGGTCGAACTCGCCCGCGTCGTGCAGGAAGCCGCCGGAGCGCGCGTAGGACGTGCCGGGGTGGTCGGGATCGGGGTCGTAGAGCGCGTCGAGGTCCCAGCCGCGGTTGTCGGGGAACCCGGAGATGGCGTCGACGCCGTCGGCGACCACCCGCCACAGGTCCTCCGGGGAGGACACGCCGCCCGGGTAGCGGCACGCCATGCCGACGATCGCGATCGGCTCGCGGCCCTTGCGCTCCAGCTCCTCGACGCGCTGGCGAGCGGCGCGGAGGTCGACTGTGACGCGCCGCAGGTAGTCGACGACCTTGTCCTGCTGCTCATCCATCGCAGCGTTCCTTTCCAAGACAGCGGGATCGGGGGGCGGTCAGTCCCGGGAGGCGCCCAGCTCCTGGTCGATGATCGTGAACAGCTCGTCGATGGCCACCGAGTTGATCTCCTCGGTGGTGGCCTGGCCGGTGTCGGCCGGGGCCGCCGCCTGCCGCAGCCGCCTGCTGATCCGCTCCAGCCGTTCGGCCAGGTCGGCGTGGTCGGCCGAGCCGTTCGCGGCCGCGATGGCCGCCTCCAACCGGGCCAGCTCGGCCAGGGGCGACCCGGTCGCGGCGCTCGGCGCGGCCGGGGCCAGTTCGCCGACGAGGTAGGCCGCCACCTGGGCGGGGGTCGGGTAGTCGAACAGCAGCGTGGCGGGCAGCCTGCGGCCGGTGACCGCGTTGAGGCGGTTGCGCAGTTCCACGCTGGTCAGCGAGTCGAAGCCGAACTGCCGGAAGTGGCGGGACGGGTCGATCGAGGCGGCCGAGCCGTGCCCGAGGACCGCGGCGGCCTCCCCCTGCACGGCGCCGAGCACCAGGCGCAGGCGGTCGTCGGGCGCCACACCGGCCAGCCGCGCGGACAGCGGGGCCGTTCCCGCGCCCGCGGCGGGTGCGGCGGCGCGGCGACCGCCGACCAGGCCGCGCAGGACCGGGGGCACCTCGGCCCGCGC